>JBDSHL010000382.1:0-3272 GCA_039918515.1 Saprospiraceae bacterium
ATATTTTACTCCTCTGGAGTATTTTTTAAACCATGGCTGAATAGTTACAATATATTAAAGTCAAATGAATTTGTATAAAATCATATCGGCGAATTAGACCGTGAAGATGTCCAAGCTTGAGTGAAAGTATTATCTTCGCAACAAATACATTTTTTAAAATATGTATTAAACGAAAATCAAAGAGTTAAAAAATTTATTGCTCAAATATTATTTCTTAAATAAAAATATTATGATAAAAAATGTTTTGATTTGTTCTCTACTCATTAGCAATCTTCTGATAGCAAGTGACGATCAAGTTAAATTGAGAAATAAATTACAAAAAGAATTCCCGGGAATTATAATTAAAGAGATGAAATCTGATAAAGCATTTAAGTTTACATGGGAATTAATCATTCAACAATTAATAGATCATAATAATCCTAATAATGGCACATTTCCTCAACATATTTATTTGTATCACAAGAGTTTTAAAAAACCGAATGTAATTGTAACTGAAGGATATGAAGTTGCCGATCGTATATACGAACCAACGATGATTCTAAATGCAAATCAGTTTTCTGTAGAGTTTAGATTTTACGGACAATCTGCTCCTGAAAAAATACCTTGGCAATATTTAAATCATCTTCAAGCATTAGATGACCTGCATCAGATTAAAAATAAATTCTCTAAAATCTATAAAAAATCATGGACAGCAACAGGAATAAGTAAAGGGGGAACAACCTGTGCATTGTATTCGCTTAGCTATCCATCCGATCTTAAGGCAGCAGTAGCTTATGTTGCACCATTTGTATTAGCGCAAGAAGATCAGAGAACCATTGATCATTACAAAAATAAAGTTGGCACTAAAGAATGTAGAGATCGCGTATTTGAATTCCAACGTTCTATGCTTAAGCACAGACAAGGATTGGTTCCTATGATTGAAGGTCTTGCTATCCGCGACAATGTGAGTTTTTCAATATCCGCAGATCGAGTACTGGAATATGCGGCGATGGAATTTCCATTTTCATTCTGGCAATGGGGTTTTACTTGTAATGTTTTGCCTAAAGAACCAGTAAACGATACTGACATTTTTGATTTTGTAGAAGAAGTAGTTGACTTTAACTATTATGACGATCCAACTGTAGCACAATTTGAACCTTCTTTCTATCAGTTTATGTCGGAATTCGGTTATTATGGTTTCGATACAACGGGCTTAAGCGATTTGATCATGGTTGAAAAACATCCAAGCAATTTAACTTTTTGTCCTAAAGGTGTTGAAATAAAATATGATCCTAAGTATATGAAAGAGATGACCGATAAAGCTATCAACAATGGAAAAAACATTATTTACATTTATGGAGGCTTAGATACTTGGTATTCTTGTGGTGTAACTCCTTCAATGAAGACGAATTGTGTAAAATTTGTTAAGGAAGATATGGGACATAGAGTGAAGATTAGAAATTTCTCCGATTCAGACAAGCTCGAAATAAATCGATTACTAAAGAAATGGACTAAAGCAAAAACTTATTCTTTGCCTTATTAGCATTATTTGGAATTTATTATTTCAATATGTTGAATTCGTACTGAATACTTGTATTTTTGCGTATGGAATTGAAAAACGAAAGATATCAGATTCAAGGTCTTGATCTTTTAGACGTGGTACAACATTATGAAACGCCTTTATATGTTTATGACAGCTCAATCATTAAAAGACAATTAGATCGCTTAAACAATGCATTTAAGGTCAAGCACCTTGGAATACATTATGCTTGTAAAGCATTGAACAATATCAATATTCTCAAACTAATCAATCAGTGGGGCGGTGGCTTGGATACAGTATCTATTCAAGAGATTTGGACGGGATTGAAAGCAGGATTTCCTCCAGACAAAATTCTTTATACTCCGAATTGTGTTGGATCAGACGAAATAGAAATGGCTCTTAATCTTGGTGTTCAAGTCAATATTGATCATATCGAAACTCTTGAATATATAGGACAACATCATCCTGAAGCCAAACTCTGTATCCGAATTAATCCACATGTTATGGCTGGAGGGAATGAAAAAATTAGTGTTGGGCACATAGATTCAAAATTTGGTATTTCAATTTATCAAATGCCTTTGGTAGAGAGATTGGTCAAAGCATTAAATTTAAATATCAATGGAATTCACATGCACACTGGTTCTGATATTCTAGATCCAGGAGTATTTACTTTTGCAGCGGATATATTATTCGATGTTGCCAAAAAATTTAAAGATCTTGAATTCATCGATTTTGGAAGTGGATTGAAAGTACCTTATAAAGATGACGACGTGTGTACTGATGTTGAAGAATTAGGAGGTATATTATCTGAGAAGTTTAATGATTTCTGTAAAGAGTATGGCAGAGATTTAAAACTATATTTTGAACCGGGTAAATATGTCGTTTCTGAAAGTGGATTTTTTATCGTCAAGACGAATGTAGTTAAGCAGACACCATCAACCGTATTTGCAGGAGTCGACTCGGGAATGAATCATTTGATTCGACCGATGTTCTATGGATCTTATCATCACATATTGAACCTTAGCAATCCTTTAGGTAAGCCACGTGTGTATAATGTAGTTGGGTATATTTGTGAGACAGATACATTTGCCAGTAACAGAGTAGTGAGTGAAATACATCCTGGAGATATTCTTTGTTTTAAAAATGCTGGTGCCTATTGTTTTTCTATGTCAAGCAATTACAATTCCAGATTTAAACCATGTGAAGTGCTGATTCATGAAGGAAAGCATTATCTAATAAGAGAAAGAGAAAAGATGGAAGATATATTAAAAAATCAAGTGATACTAGAATTAAAATAGAGAGCTAGAAAAACTCTATTTAATAAAAAGTAGAGCAAGTCTAAGATTCGTCTAGTTCTGTATTATCTCCTACATTATAAGATTGCGAACGGCTCTTAATAACGACATCATTACCAATAATTGAATTTTGAATTACAATATTTTCCAATATGGTAAAATTTCCAATGATTGCTTCTTTGATAATAGAATTATCTATTTCAGTATGATCTCCGATACTTACATGTGGTCCAATGATAGAGTTTTTTATTTTACAATCTTGACCAATATGTACAGGTGAAATAATTATATTTCCCTCTGAAGTTTGATCAAGATTTTCTTGTGATAATCGATCCAACATAATTGCATTGGTTTCAAGTAGAACTTCTTTTTTACCACAATCGAACCAATTTTTAACTTCCATTACTTCGAATCGATAACCTAATTCCAGAAGTTTCATCAAGCCATCAGTCAGATGA
>JBDSHL010000383.1:0-2597 GCA_039918515.1 Saprospiraceae bacterium
AAACAATGGCCTTTTGTAGAGTATCAGGCACTTAACTGTAAGTTATAATTAAAAACTATTACTTTTGCTGTGATTGGTTTGATGGTTATCGTGCCTTGAAAATAAATAGATTAATTATTAAATATGACTCGAAGATTGTTTCACTTATCATTACTTTTCATGAGTATGATCATGGGTTGGACCTTTGGTTTTATAAAAGTACCCTATGTTGAACGCAATGACTCTTTTTGGGTTGGTTTTGTAGCATGTTTGGCAGTAATGGTTTTTATTATTGCTATATTTTGGGCATGGAATAATAACAAAGCAATTAAATTTTTTGAAACAGCAAATAGCCCAGAAATGGGCACCATTAAGCAAAGGAATAGCAAAAATAAAATTCTTCTTTCCTTTATCATTTTTGCAGTAATGTTTTTTTGCATACTTTCTTATTTCAATATGCAAAGAATACAAGATAAATTGAATCTTGCAGAAGTAGAAATAAATGATTTAAAGTTTAATTCAAATTTAGAACAGCAAAGAAACAAAATAACGTTATTGCTTGAATTGATCAACAAACTTGACACCTCAAAGGTGAATGTTCAAAATAAACTCGAAGTGGATAAAATGATTGATCGCATTGTGACACTGAGTTCTTCATTTAAAATTCACAAAGAGTGGGACATGGAAAATAAAGTCTTTCAATCCTTAAGTACAGAAAGGGGACTATTGTTGCTCGCATTGGTAAGGACCAAAATGGATTCTAATAATTTTAAAAAAATAAAGGAAAATGTAAGTTTTTTTGGCGCTGATTTAAGAAATGCGGATTTACATGGCCTGAACTTAAGTGGAATTGATCTGAGAAATGCCAATTTACAATACACTAACTTACAAGGAATAAATTTGAACAATGCCAACGTTAAAGGTGCTAACTTAGTTGGAGTAAATTTAAACCATGCATCTCTTGTTGGAGCCAATTTAATTGCCGTAAAGCTAAATTGGGCCAAAATAAATGAGGCTGATTTACAAATGGTAAAATTAGATAGTGCGGATTTATCGAATGCCACGCTATATAAATCTAAGTTGAATGATGCATCTGTTATTCTAGCTGTTCTATGTAATGCCATCTTCTTTGAAGCAAATTTAACACATTGTAATTTGAAGAGTGCAAATTTGGCTAATGCAAATTTCACGAAAGCCATTTTAACCAATACTAACTTCAAGAATTCTATTCTTTCTGGGGCTATTCTAAATTATGCGATCATTCAAAATAATTGGATTGTACAATTAATTGAAAAAAATAATTTGGCTGACAAAGAAATTCTTGAAAGATATAAAATAATTTGTGATAGCATCACAACTCGGGATTCAATTATCTGTCGTTTGATACCTAAAACACTTTAATTGATAAATTTGAATTTAAGAGGTCTATAAGGATTGAATGCTAAAGTTCCTTCAATAGTTTATTTAATTTATTCGAAAATCGTATTATCAATTCATCAGTTGGGCGAAAATTATTCATTCCTATTTCCAATGCCCATATATAGTAACTTTGAATGTCATTAAGATATGTCGCTAAAAGAACAGGCGTACAAATGGACTTTTCATTTAGCTTGAATTTTTCTTTAAGTCTCAGTCCGATTTTCTGTCCAACTTCATTATTAATAATATCGATATAGTTATCTACTGGGTTATTGTTAAGATCTATAAGTTGACTTTCGCTAAATCTTCCGTTCGTTAGTTCGGGCATAGAATTTATTTCATGTAAATCAACAATAATATCAGCTAAATCTTCAGAAAAAAATGAGGTCATTATAGCCTGAGCAGTTACGTGATTAAATGTGTTAAGATATCCTTTTTCTGAGCTGTCTTGTGCATTTTGATAAGCCAAATTGGGCATATTAATATGATGAGATGAAGCTTCTGCAATATCATAAAATGCCTTATCACCAGAACCAAAAATTTCTCCCATTCTTCTGGAAAGCAAGTATATCAGTTCTAATTCTCTTCTCTGTCTTACGTGATTTGGGTAGGAAAGTACAAATCTACTTTGTGTATAAAGATTTGCCTTTGGGAGAAGTAATAATTCATTCTGCTTTACACCGGAAGTCAAAGCTCGAATTATCTTTTCTCCATTGCTAATATAGCTTAAGGTAACCATAGAATTTTGGCACTCACTGCTGTCCAGTTTCAAATAATCTCTGTCATATTCTATCGTTAATATAGTTTTTAATTGCTCTAAATTCTTGAAACGCGAAGACATTAAGGCCTTGCATTTAACTCCAAAATTGTAGAAATGCTCATCCTGCAAATTAGTCTTATCTGAATTCAGAGATGTCAGATAAGAAGAATTATTTAATCCGGATTGGTCGCATGAAATAAAACAGACAGTGAGAATAAAAAGGAATGAAACAAATAATAAAAATCTATTATTACTAATACTCACTTATTTTGATTGATTTGACAAAGTTAATTAAAGAATCGCTATTGTTGAAATAATTACATTACAAGGAGTTTTATTAATTTTCATCTTGGTTAAGTAGCTCCAATTAATTCTAAGTTCTAAATATTACAATCTCCTGATTATCTTTGTATTGTCATTAAAAAAATATGAAATATAT
>JBDSHL010000384.1:0-1992 GCA_039918515.1 Saprospiraceae bacterium
GCTCTAAGGTTAAGAGCAACCAATACCGTAAGACATAAGAAGAGTACATTTTTAAGTTTCATAAAAAAGATTTTGATCTATATACGAGCTAAGAGGTGTTTTTGGATTGGTATTTTTATAAATTTGGATAAATAATTTACCTTCGCTCTTGAATACATCATGAAAGACCAAAAAGAGATCATATTATCGAAATTTCTTCTGTATAGGGACGATAAGCCTGAACTTGCATTGAAATTATTGATGGACAATTATGGTGATGTAATGAATGGACTGGTAAGTAAAATTATAGATAGAGAAGAAATTGTAGAAGATGTCCTTCAAGAAGGGTTTATAAAAGTTTGGAAAAACATGTCCGAATACAATCCAGATAAAAGCGCCTTGTTCACTTGGCTTTATACCATTATTAGAAATACTGCAATCGATTTTTTACGTCGCGAGAACAATAGAAAAATCCAAGGTCTTGACTCTGGCGTATATAATGATATGAAATTTAGTCAGTCTTCTAATATTAGCGATGTAGGCTTGATTCGGAATCTAAACACTCTGGATCCTAAATATAAAGAAATTATTGAACTTGTTTATTTTCAGGGATACACTCAACAGGAATTGGCTAATGAATTTAAAATACCCCTTGGTACTGTAAAAACAAGAGTTAGCACAGCCCTTAAGATTTTAAGAACAATATTAAATGTGTTTATTTTATTTTGTATAGGTATTAATTAATGGAAAGGCAGTTCAACATACAAGAATATATTGATTCAGGAATCCTGGAGCAATTTTCTTTGGGCTTGACCAGTCCTGAAGAGAATGTAGAAATACTATCTATTCTGCAACAACACCCTGAATTAAAGTCTGAACTGTCTGCTATCGACAATGCACTTGAAAGCTACGCGAGTCAATATTCAATGCCTCTGTCTAATGATTTTAAAAATAAAATCCTAGAATCAATTTCTAAACCACCATCAATACCAAATCAACCTTCTTCTAATTTCTTTCAAAAATTATTGACCTTTACAGTATTCATAGGCCTTGCAGGAACTTGTTTTTATTTCTGGAAAACCCAAAATGATCAAAAAACTATCCTTGAAAATAAATCCAATGAATTAGAAAAATTAAGAAAAGCTTATGAACAAGATAGTCTTGCATTATTAGATTGTAGTAGTCAAATAAGCTATTTCAGAAATAAAAATTTGAATCGAGTAATCCTTAAAGGTACTCCTCACTCTCCACAATCTATCGCTATGGTTTATTACGATACCATATCACATAGGACATTATTGGATGTTGTAGATCTTCCTTCAGTTTCTAAAGAACAACAATATCAATTATGGGCAATTGTAGCAGGCAAACCAGTGGATCTTGGAGTTTTTGATTTGGATGATAAAAAAGCATTGAAGGAAATTAAATTTGTTGGTGCAGTACAAGCCTTTGCCATTACATTGGAACCCAAAGGAGGACTTGCTTCTCCAACTATGGATCAGATGTATGTTATGGGAGGCATATAAAAGTTCATTTATGTAAATATACTTAGCATGATTAAGTTGCCTTTAGTTTTTCTGATATCTGTATTAAGTATATTGAATTACGATAAAATTTTTGCTCAAGTTGAAGAACTTGGAAAAGTAAAATGGGGACGAAATCTTGAACAAGCACAACTAGAAAGTAAAATTTCTGGCAAACCAATACTCATTATATTTCAGGAAATTCCTGGTTGCAGCACATGCAAGGGTTACGGAAATGGAGCCTTAAGTCATCCACTTATTGTTGAAGCCATTGAGACTTACTTTATTCCATTGGCCATTCACAATAATAAAACTGGTAAGGATAAAGAAGTATTAGATTTTTTTAAAGAGCCTTCATGGAATAATCCTGTAGTGAGAATTGTTGATAATACCTTAAAAGATATTTGTGACCGGTTAAGCGATAATTACACAAGTTTTGGTTTGGTTTCAAAAATCAATTCAGCCTTAATTAAAAAAAATATTGTTATTC
>JBDSHL010000385.1:0-3491 GCA_039918515.1 Saprospiraceae bacterium
GTAATTGTATATAAACCAATTGATTGGTTAGAAATTTTATTGCAGAGTTTTTTCAATTTTTTATTTGCATTTAAGTTAGGATTGCTCTTGTTTCATTATAAAGATTTTCAAAGAAATCCATCTTCTGCAATTTTTTCATTGGAAGGAAACTGGACATTAGGGCTAATCGTAGGATTATTAACTGCTATTTATTGGTTCAATAGAATGCAAAAACAAACAAGCAATGAATTGCGTCGTGCGGATGTTTTTATTCGGCCAGTAGACAGGGTGATTCCAATTACAATAATGGCTGGAGGCTATGGAATATTGGGATCTAAACTTTTTTCTGTATTTGAGAATTTTGGAGATTTTTTGCGAGATCCCATTCACTCTTTTTTTTCAGGAAGCGGATTAACTATTTACGGGGGCTTAATCCTTGCATTTATAATGGTCTATCGTTATTTTGTAAAAAAGGGATTGCATACTTTACATATGATTGACGCTTGTGCCCCAACTTTAATGGTAGGATATGGAATTGGAAGATTAGGATGTCATTTTTCTGGAGATGGAGATTGGGGTATTGTGAATGAAGCTTCTAAACCCTCATGGTTTATTCTTCCTGATTCCTTATGGTCTTATAGTTACCCAAATAATGTTGCTGAAGAAGGATCCAAGATTGAAGGCTGTATATGGAATTATTGCAATCAACTTATTCCTCCTGTTTTTCCTACTCCTATTTATGAATTTGCACTTGCTTTTATTATTTTTGGAATATTATGGTTTCTAAGAACCAGGATTCCTTATGCAGGTGTTTTGTTTTTTATTTATTGTTTATTGAATGGAATCGAAAGATTTTTTATCGAAATGATTCGAGTTAATCCGCGATATGATGTATTGGGGTTTCATCCTTCCTTATCTCAATTCATTGCTTTGATTTTAATATTTATAGGAATATCGGGAACTTTAATATTTTGGAAGAAAAAAATTACTTAGGTTCACTCAACATTAATTGGATTTATGAAAGTTACAGAATTCTTTAAAGAAACCAGTGGAAAAACTTCAGTATCATTTGAAGTATTACCACCTTTGAAAGGAGGTAGTATAGATTCATTGTTTGAACAATTGGATCCTTTGATGGAATTTAAGCCACCTTTTATTGATGTAACTTACCATAGGGAAGAATTTATATACAAGCAACAGGCGAGTGGATATTTTGAGAAAGTAGCTATTCGCAAAAGACCGGGTACCGTTGGGATTTGTGCAGCCTTAATGAATCGTTACAAAATAGAAGCAGTGCCTCATTTAATTTGTGGAGGGTTTAGCAAGGAAGAGACTGAGAATGCATTAATAGATTTGCATTTTCTTCAGATCACGAATGTATTGGCATTGCGCGGAGACGCAAGAAGATTCGATGAGAAATTTATTGCAGAAAAAGATGGTCACGAATATGCGGTTGAATTGGTAAAACAAATTGCATCCATGAATAAGGGAATTTATTTGGATACGGATATTGAGACAGGAATGCCAATGGATTTCTGTATTGGAGTTGCTGGATATCCTGAAAAACATTTTGAATCTGCAAGTTTGAAATCAGATCTTAAGCATACAAAGAAAAAGATTGATGCAGGAGGAGATTATATTGTTACACAAATGTTTTTTGACAATAAAAAATTCTTTGACTATCAGGACCTCTGTCGCAAGGAAGGAATAAATGTTCCAATCGTTCCAGGTATCAAGCCCATTACCAAGAAATATCAACTCAATGCCATACCGCGTAACTTTTTTGTAGATATGCCTGATGATTTGGTAAAGATGATTCAGAAAGCTAAGACAGAATCAGATGTCATTGAAGCTGGAATAGAATGGTGCATTCATCAATCGCTGGAGCTTAAGAAAGCTGGTGTTCCTTGTATTCACTATTATACAATGAGTGATAGTGCTGTGGTGAAGAGGATTGCTGAGAAGGTGGTGTAGAGTATAATTGCAGTGAAGGATTTGTTATTCATTATTTCATTTTCATTATGCCAACAGTCAAAAATAAATTTCTGTAATAATAATTTCTTGTTATAGCTTTGATTTAATTCCATCCGAATTTACACTCATGTATTATATGTTTTTTATTGGTTTCAATAAATTAGAGCATTGTCTAATAAACTCAGAGTAAAATTAAAATATGTCATATGGTTTTTTGCTGAGAAAAATATATTTTGAAATATTATAAATCCAATACTTTTTTAACCGCTTCCTTAATTTCGAAAAGTGTTGTATTTTCAATATAGCCAAGTTTTTTCATAAGACGTTCCTGTGAGAGTGAACGAATTTGAAAGCAATCAGCAGTAGAAATTTTAGTAAGTCCACTAGTTTTAGTAGGTTCAATTTTTACCATCCATGGTGCAATAGCATATCGGTCTTTCCAATCTGTAATGGGCACAATAATTTTTAAGGGGAGCTTTCCTAGCTTATCATCATTTATAATAATTGCTGGTCTTTCTTTTTGCAATTCAGCTCCCTTTGAAGGATTGAGGTCAACTAGCCAGATTTCACTTTGCTTCATAAAATTGGTCAAAATCAATAGCTGTAAATGCGGTTAATTCTTTGTCAGTTGAATAGTTCTCGGAAAGTTCATTTACTGCTAAGCCATATTGGATGTTCATCTCTTCTTTTTTAATGGCCTTAAGTGTTTCTTCAATCACATAAAATTTATTGGTAAGGGATAAGCGTTTAATTTCTTGAATTATATCTAAAGTTTGCATATTTAAAGATTTAAGCATGGTGAATACATCATCTAGATTTATTAAAGTCAATCAAGTATTTCTTTATTAGGAATTCCATTTTTTAAATACTTAAATTGTAAAATTATTACCATAAAATGATCCTTATTAATTCTACAAAGTTACGAAATAATCTTTAAAGTGGCAAATATCCAAAATGCTTCTACTTAATTTAGACTCCTCTGGTAGTCAGACTAGCCAAAACAGAATCAGATAATATTGAAGCGGGAATAGAATGGCGCATTCATCAGTATCTGGAACTTAAAAAAGCTGGTGTTCCTTATATTCACTATTATACTATGAGTGATTGTGCTTTGGTGAAGAGGATTGCTGAGAAGGTGGTATAATTCAATGTTATGAGTGGGTGTATTCGAAGCTCTTTCCAAGATAATAATCCACTTATAAATTGTGCCAATTAAGCCAATAGTATTTTAATTATTTGAAATCGATAAGATATTCGATTGAGTAGAATAATAAAACTCACTGAAGGCCCGTCTATTTTAGAATTTATTAAGGGAATAAGTGAATTAATTTAAACTTAACGCAACGTTTTTCAAATTACCACTGTATTCTAATTTGAGACTTTAATATTTATCAAAAAAAACTATTATGTACAAATTATTTTTTTATTTAATTAGCATCAGCACAATTATATTGTTTTCCTGTTCTAAAGAGGATTCAAGAATTAAGGATGAATCTTATAGACCTGATTATAGTGTAACCAATTTCACAAATCCGACT
>JBDSHL010000386.1:0-3938 GCA_039918515.1 Saprospiraceae bacterium
GTCTCCTGGTCTCCAGACTCCTCTTTCTGTATAAATAGAGGCCTTTAATCCTTGCTTAGAACTAACTCCGCCAATTTCAAATTCACTATTGGTCATTGATTTTTCTTCATCAACTTTAAGATATGCATAGTTATCTTGAAACTGGGCTGTGACAAAAGCTGGAGTTCTATTTACGCTACACTTAGCAAATCCAGACCCATCCGTTTTAACATTCGACATCGCTTGTAATTGTTTGTCATAGACATTGATTATAGCTCCTGATATTGGTTTAGCAGTGAGAACATTGTATGCGATAACTACAGATTCATTTTGATCTTTACTGAATTTGTAGGTCAAGGCAATATTAGATGCCAAAATACTTTTATTTGCAAAATGTTCTCTGCCATAATATGAAATACAACATGGATTGGTGTACTCATAACAATCTACAGATTCTCCATCATTCTCCCTCTCCATAGACCCATAACTCGACCAATAGGATGTAAAATCATCTTGATCATTTTCAGAATTCGAACTCGAAGGTTTTGCTAATAGCTTAACTCCTTCACAATGATAATCAGAATATTGGGGACGGAAAAGTATTCTAATTTCATACAATGCGCCGGGTTCAACTTTAATCATTTGACTTATATCTAATCCATAAGTTATCCAATTATTCTTATTTGGCTCTTCATTTAAGCTCTTTAAATCAATGGTTTGTTGATGTACTACCCTGCCTAACTTTGTTAAATTATTATCATCATCATAATATCTAAGATGTAGATTATACAAAACATTGTTTGAAAAAACTTTAAAAACTTCAATATCAACTTTGTTGAGATTTATTGCTTCAAAAGGCACAATGATCTTATCTGTGAACGGAAGAATATTGCCAGATTTAGACATTTGAACTTGCGGCCCTTCCTCTTTAAAATCAAATGTATGACTGAATTTTGAATCTAACTTCAAGCCATTTTTATTTCTAATTTGCTGATCGACAGTTAACACTCCAGTGCGATATTCATCCGTGTTAAAACATACATGAATAATGTCCTTGTCAAGAGTTAGTGAACATTTAACTGAGTCTTTGTTCACTTGAACCAATCCTTTTATATCTTGTGCCTTATCCAGAACATCAGAGAAATAAACCATTAGACACCTAGAATCATTTCGGTCTTCTTTAATTCCAGTAACGATAAATTTATTTTTTTCTGGAACACTCATAGATTGCGTTAAAATTGAAGTAGAATTATCAGGATTCGTTAACCATTTTAATTCTAAGTTTCGTACTGATTCGGTCCTTGGAATTTTATGAACCACAACATAATATTCCAATTCAACACTTTCTGATTTACTTACTTCCACTTCAAGTGCCGGGCCTTTATCCATACCAGCTGTGACCAACTTTTTTATATCTGAGACCTCATCTGAAGACTTCAATTGTCCTTCAAGCTTCATATAGCCTTCATATTGATCATCTGCTCTTCGGAAATCCCAATTTAAAGTGAGTGCAAGTGGAATGTATTGAAACATTAAGTTAAATTGCGCCAATGAATCTGGAATTGATCCAATCAGTTTTTTCAAACTTGCGCTTGCAACATAAGGTATATTTCGTTTAATATCTTCTTTATTCGCAGTAAAAGCAATAGTATATTCATTTAACCAAATGGCCTTACCTGACAAGGATGGAGAAATATTGAATACATCACTTTTAATCTCTGAACCGATTTGACTTGAATCAACCATTTTTTTTGTAAAAACAAGCTTTACTTGGTCTGTACTTTTTAAATACTGCGGAGAAAATGCAGAAATATATTCAGAATAATTTTCCGCTTTACTAGCTTTTTTGGAATCTGACCCTTTCTTACAAGAGGATAAGAAGGTTAAAAAAATAAAGCAAATAAAAATACTATTTTTCATAATTTTGATAATTAATTCAGGCAAATTTTTAAAACCATTTCCTTAAAAAGTTCATTCTGTGAAACATTTGAAGAATTTACTCCTTTCGACCTCAAGTCAAATTCCTTTAATGTACTAAAATTTAATTGTAAACTTTCAACAGAGTATTTGGAAGCTGCTTCTCGATACTCCTTAATATAACTCGCAAAAGTTAATTTCAGGATAGTCGCTAATTCCTGATCCGTTTTTTTAGAAAAATATTTTGTCAAGTATATTTTTTGAAAGTGATTAAACAATGAAGATATCATCGGCAACAATGGATTCGATTTCATATTATGAGATATATTTTCCATAATTATATAGGTCTTCCCCATATCTTTCAGCGATAAGGATTTGCATAGTTCAAATACATTATGCTCCTTACTTATTCCAATATAATCTGAAATGAGTTTTGAAGTAATTTTTTCTTTACCAGAACTAATCAGTTTAATTTTACTTATTTCATTTTCAATATGAGTCAGATTATTGCCAAGATACTCAGCCATTAGACTGATTGCTTCCTGATCCAAATTTAATATATGCTTGCTTGCCAATGATTTTATAAATGCCGGAAGTTGATTATCAGATAATGATTTTGATTCAAAGTATATAGCCTTCTCTTTGAGCGCTTTAACCCAATTAGAACGACCATCAGGTTTTTTGTTTTTATAAGCTATAATTAAGACTGAACAGGAGGAGGGGTTTTTAATATAATTGAGGATGTCTTCCCAATTTTTTATCTCTTGGGCTTCTTTAAGTAAAACAAGCTTGGTATCTCCTATGAACGGACGTTGCCTGCAGGCTTCAACAACTTGTTGGATTGACGTCTCCTTGCCATAATAAACTTGTTGATTGAAATCCTTTTCTTCTGGCGAAATAAACTCCAATTCAACTTTCTTAATTAAGGAATCAATCATGTAATCCTCAACTCCACTTAGAAAATAGATTGGTTTTAAGTTTTTTGAACCAAATGTGGCTAAAAGTTCTTCGTACATCGGGATTGGCTTATACTTGGGTCAAAAATAATAAAGACTGGTTATCTTTGGCCGATTAAATACGATATGACTGGAAAGAAATTAATTCTAGTAACCAACGATGATGGAATATTTGCCCCTGGGCTCAAAGCTTTGGTCAAAATAGCTCAAAATCTTGGTGAAGTGGTTGTAGTTGCGCCTAATACACCGCAATCAGGAATGGGACATGCAATAACTATTATTCAACCTCTTAGACTAAATAAAGTTCAGGTATTCGATGGTATAGAGTCTTATGAGTGTTCTGGAACTCCCGTAGATTGTGTTAAGCTTGCCAAAAATGTATTGCTTAAAGGGAGAAATATTGATTTGTGCATTTCTGGAATCAATCATGGATCTAATGCTTCCATAAATATTATATATTCTGGAACAATGTCTGCTGCGATGGAAGCTTCCCTAGAAAAAATTCCAAGTATTGGTTTTTCACTATTAGATTACTCCTTTGATGCAGATTTTGAGGCATCATCATCCTTTTTAAGCAGTATAATTTCTAATGTGTTACAGCATGGTTTAAATAATTGCAACCTATTAAATGTCAATATTCCAAAACTGAGTAAAAAAGAAATAAAAGGAATAAAATTATGTAGGCAAGGTGAAGGATCCTGGATTGAAGAATTTAAGGTGGGAACGGATCCTAGAAATCAAACCTATTATTGGTTGACGGGTCAATTTGTTTGTCAAGATGAAGGCGATGATACAGACCTCTGGGCTTTAAGCAATGGTTATATAAGTGTTGTTCCTTCAGGCCACGATCTTACTATTTACAGCGCCATAAAAACAAATACTATTCTTGAAAATTAAATAATTTAACGAAACCTCATGTTGTCAAAATATAATAAACTTATTGTAGGCATTGTAACAGGCTTAATTATTCCATTTATTGCTTATGCTCTTATACTAATGATTTATGACTTTCTCGACAAATACAACATTTTAAATGCTGAAGGAATGGCTCCAAATTTTCGTGAAAGAACCATCGGTTTAATTGCG
>JBDSHL010000387.1:0-2359 GCA_039918515.1 Saprospiraceae bacterium
CGCTGCGGCTATTCGATATACAGGAAAAAAACTTGCCGCAGACCTAGGTGCACAGGGATTTATATTTGATCATAGTTATTTATACCCTATGATGAACTTCCATTGGCTTATTAATAGACATGCGAACCTTAGAGATAACTAATGCTCTTATAATCCATGTTCATTCTTAATCCAAGATTTATCCAACCTGATTTCTTAAATTCAAGCACATTATTCGATTGTCTTGCACCAATAACGAAGTCCAACCAGGTTCTACTCAATACTTCATAGGAAAGTCTTAAGGTTGCTTGAAAAACTTTTGTGCTCAATCCTTGACCTATTGAATTCTGATAATCCGACACTCTTGTAGAATTATTTTTTAGAATATTGCCACCATAATTCAAATAACTTGTATCTAATCCTTTACTATATGCCATTAATTGCATTTGCAAAAATACCTTCTTGTTCATTTGATAATTTATTGAACTGATAGCTTCCTTGAAATTTGAACCTAAGGGATGTGCGAGCGCTTGATGATAATGCGAATAATTGGTTAGACTGTCTGAATATGAATAAGTAAATGGCCTGACACTATTGAATTCCACCTGAGCATACAATCCTTTAATGCCACATAAATCAGGATATTTGATTCCCAATTGAATTCCATATTTATTGGCCCACCATCCTTTATTATTGGTAATAACCCTACGAAAAACAAATTCATCCAATATCACTTGTCCATATAAACTAAATTTCTTTAATAAATTAACATGAGATTGAAACCCCAACAAGACATTGTCAGGACTTCCTAATGCTTGTTCTACTGCTCTATATAAAATAATAGGATTCAGGTATTGCAATTCAAAGCCTTTATTGCGATGAAAAATTACCGATTCGAATAATGCGAAATTCCAATTCTTAGTAATATTCATGCTTAAATAATGTGTCGCAGAATATTTCTTAGCCAATAATTTATCTACGTCATTGATAAATCTATTCTCACTGGATAATTCAGAAAAAATATTTACATAATTAAATCTTCCGAAATGCGAATTTATTTTTAGGAAAAAAAGTGGCGCCGAAAAATCAGACAACAACAGTGAACGAATTCCTTGCCCTAAGAAATTTCTTCCGTGTGCTAAATTAATGTCGACATGCTTACAAGCTTTAAATTGAACACTCCCTTCAGCTAGTATATAATCATAACCATTCTTTACTTTAAGAATCTTACTATTATATGCTTTAACAAAACCTGCTCCCGGAATGGCCTTATAAGTATTCGCAAAGTCATTGATGTAAGACAAAGGGCTCATTTGATTTTCTGTAAATTCGCTGTTCAGAAATACTTTATCATCAATCCCTATCTTTAGTCTTAAGCCACGCGTATTGTGCATAAGCTTATTTTCATTATTAGATTCCTTTCCCAATTCCAAATTTAGTATTGGATCTAAAGTTACATAATAGGAATCAGAATATTCTGAATAAAAATGTCCTGGATAAGTGTTAAAATATCTTAAGTGTGGTTTTCTTTTCATTCCTTCAATCAACATGCTTGATAGTGAATCATTGTGGTAATGGATAAACTCATAATTAGTTCTAACCAAGGACATATTATTCCCATTAGAATCTACCATTAATTGACTAAATAAATACTCTTGAGAATAAGGCTTGATTGAACTATGTGACTTAAATAGAGACCCTGATTGAATTTCACTTTTTACAATAGCATTGATGTTTTCTTCATTCAGTATAACAACATTGCCTTGTGCATTAAGCATTGAACTTAAAAAGTTAAACATTACTAAATAAAATAAAACTTTTATCATGATTTATAGTCCAATAAATAATTCTTCATCAATTGATTGAATTCTTCCTTTTTGAAAAAATTCACTTCAATAGGTAATGCAAATACAGATATTTTATGCTTATACAATAATTCCTTAAACAGTACTAAACGTGTTGCATCTTTTTCTGTAGTAATGATCCATTTATTATAATTGTCCACTGCCAGATATCTATCAATAATCTTCTGTAGTTCTTCTTCATTGAAATAATGGTGATCCTCGAAGGTATATTCAGTTAAACTTCCGACCAATGGCAATAAATATTCAGATAAATAATTTGATTGTGCTATGGCAGAAATTAGGAAAATGTGAGCGTTACTATTAAGAACAAATCTTTCATTTGAATTAAAAATATTGTAGGGAATTGCATATTGTATAGTTGAAAAAAATAGATGCTGATTTGATTTTAGGTTCAAATTTTTTCTCCAGAATTGTTCTTCAATGACATCAGGATTTTTTTGACATTTAGTTACTATGACAACTTGAGCTCTATTATGCCCATATCGCCATTCTCTCAGTCTTCCGCTAGGTAATAA
>JBDSHL010000388.1:0-2982 GCA_039918515.1 Saprospiraceae bacterium
CCATCATCTGTTTGAATAAATTTCGTTCTTTCAAAAAGAAAAAGGATATAAATATAATCGAAAAAATTCCAATGATTAAATGTCCTGCTTCACTTAAAACGTTACCAAAAAAACTACTGAGTTTTTCAGGGTCAAAGTAGTTTCCTACCAACGCCTTTACTTGTTCTGCGGCACTTCGTCCAGGTTCCAATCCAAGTGATCGAAGCCATCTATTAATTTTTTCAATGGGTTCTTGTAAGGCTAATGAAATACTGTTAAAATCAACCTTTGAAAGTATTACCGCTTGTTGAACAATGATGGGTACAAAAAACCAAAGAATAATTCCCAAACTTGAAAAAATAATGATAATAGTTAACAAGGCAGCCAAGGATTTTCCTAAATTAAATCTTAAAAATCTTAGCTTGAATAAAATAAATTTCATTATTGGATCACCTATCATACTGATGATCCATCCAATTAGAACATAACTTACAACCTCACTAAAATATCGCAGTAATAGTAGGATCAATAGTAAGCTTAATCCACCAATAATATATTTGCGATATTGTGTCCACATCAGTCTATTGTACTATATTTTTTTTCTCAATAATAATTAGGCTTCAACAGATTGTTTGACTGGAACGATCCAATTGTGAATGTCTTTAACTCTTCCTTTGCGAATTCCATTAATTTCAGACTTTAACATTCTTGAGAGATTCCAATTTTCGGGATTCAACGTTATATCTTTTCCGTGATAACCAATTCTTTCAACATGAGCAATTACAGCTGCAGTTCCTGTTCCGAATACTTCAATAAGGTTTCCATTTATAGAAGCTTGAGCAATTTCTTCTAGGCTTACATGTTTTTCTTCTACAAGGTGACCTTTCTCGCGGAGAATTTGAATTACACTATCTCTGGTTACACCATCAAGTATTGTGCCTCCAGTCAAATCAGGTGTGAGAATTTTATCTTTTAAAACAAAAAAAATATTCATGGTACCTACTTCTTGGACATACTTAAATTCTTTGGCATCCATCCACATCATCTGGTCATATCCTTTTTCTTTTGCTAATTTAGTAGGATAAAGACTCGCTCCGTAATTGCCTGCAGCTTTTGCATATCCAACTCCTCCTTCCGCAGCTCTTACATATTTTTCAGCAGCAAAAAGACTTATAGGTTTATTATAATAAGGGCCTGAAGGAAGATTCATAATCATCAACTTAAATGTATCAGACGATCTAACCCCAACGAATTCGTCGGTGGCCATCATAACGGGTCTTATGTACAATGCACTCTCCTCTTCTTGTGGTATCCACGATTTATCCATCCATACCAATTCTTTTAATGCTTCAACAAAAGTATCGACAGGAAATTCAGGCATGCACATACGGACAGCAGAAATGTTAAGCCTTTGAGCATGTTTATAAGGTCTAAACAATAGAGGCATTCCCTCATCGCTAATTCCAGCCTTCATACCTTCAAAAATCGCTTGGCCATAATGCCAGGCCATAGTTGCCGGATGAAACTGTATTTTATGCAAAGGACAAATCTCAAAATTTTTCCACTTTTGCCCATCGAAGTCAGCAACAAACATATGATCTGCAAATACTTTTCCAAAAGGAATATTGGCAAAATCTAGTTCACTAATTCTACTTTTCTCTGTGTTCTGAATTTTAATTTCTGAAGTCATAGATTGGTTTTTATTGCGTTATGAGTAGATTTGCCAAAGATAACAATATTCAAAGTTTGACCCTTTCAAATCTTTAAATTACTATTAAGCTTGGAAAAATATCAAAGCAAATATACGACATATTCTATTTCAGAAGAAAATTTTGTTATTGATGAAAAATATATACATTTTCAGAATATAATTCTGTGTATTGATTCAGAATTAGAAAATTCTCCATTTTCACAATTTCTCAACCAAATATTATCTGCTAGCAATTTAAAAATCAATATAGATTCTGCGATATTTCAACTGACACAAGGTCAAGAAGTCAACCTAACTGAGCTTAAATCGACAGAAATCATTAATATTCTGGCTTTTGGAATTAAACCCTATCAGCTCAAATTGAATGGGTTTGAGGAATTGCATAAAGTTTATAAGGTACTAAACTATAATATTCTTTTCGCCTTGCCGATCAAGGAATATATAGAAAACAAAACCAATAAATCAGTACTCTGGTCCGCAATACAAGTATGGAAGAACATCGTTCCAAGTTCTTAGAACTCATAGTGGCAAGTGCCAATCAGCACAAAATTGATGAAATTCAAGAAATGATGCCGCCTGAGATCCAATTGCTTAGTTTAAAAGACATTGGGATGCTTGATGATATCCCTGAAACGGCAACAACCCTTGAAGGAAATGCCTCTCTTAAAGCGAAACATGTTTTTGACAAATTGGGTAAAGATTGTTTTGGAGAAGATACAGGGCTTGAGGTCTTTGCATTAGAGATGGAGCCAGGTGTGTATTCAGCAAGATACGCTGGGCCAGAAAGGTCGACTGATGCCAACGTGAGTAAGGTGCTTGAAAAACTCAAAATTCATCGGAATCGGAATGCGCAATTTCGAACTGTTATTTGTTTGATTTTGAAAGGAAAGGAGTATTTCTTTGAAGGTTTAGTCAAAGGGAATATAGCTTATGAGAAATACGGTACTGGTGGATTTGGTTATGATCCAATTTTTATTCCCGATGGATATGAACAAACGTTTGGAGAATTAAGTGTTGAAATAAAAAATAAGATTTCCCATAGGGCAGAAGCAGTAAAAAAAATGATGTTTTTTATTAAAAATTTGTAACTATTCAGTCATATATTAAGTATTACTCCAGAAGAGTAAAATATTTTTAGAGATGAATGAAATCCATCGTTATTAATAGTAAAAGGGATAGTTTTTGGCATGAATTTTTGCGATTTTGGCAAAAATCATGACAAAGACATTGACTGACAGAAGCGTTAAAATAATTGTAACTATTCAGTCATGAATTAAAAAATACTCCGGAGG
>JBDSHL010000389.1:0-7167 GCA_039918515.1 Saprospiraceae bacterium
ATATAAAGCCATAGGTACAGTTCGATCAACTGGTACTAAATTAATTTCTTTAGACGGAGGATTTAATAGACCGGGAATATATGAAGTCGATATGGGTACTCCATTGAAAGATGTCATAGAAAAATTAGGTTTAGGTTTTAGTAAAAAAATAAAAGCCTTGCATATCGGTGGTCCACTTGGTGGATTAGTTCCAATAAGTAAAACTGAAAGCTTATCCATAGACTTTGAATCTTTTGCTAATCAGGGATTCATGTTAGGACACGCTTCTATTATAAGCATTCCGGAAGATTATCCTTTAGTTAAGTATATAGAGCATTTGTTTGAATTCACTGCGCACGAAAGTTGTGGCAAATGTTTTCCTTGTCGTCTTGGATCAACAAGAGGGAAAGAATTATTCAAAAAAGCACAAGATGATCCCAATTTCAAAATCAACAGTGAATTGCTAAACGACTTACTTGATACTATGAAGCGTGGATCATTGTGTGCTCTTGGTGGTGGAATTCCATTACCTGTGCAGAATGCATTGCAATATTTTTCTGAAGAGTTGAAAGAGTACATATCTTAATTTTCTAAAATAATTATTCGATATATTATTCTATTATATGTTAAAGTTATAAATCATTTTAATGTGCCTAATTATAAGTAATACAATCGGATTTATTATAATATAAAGTAACTATTCATCTAGGTATTAAAAAATACTCCGGAGGAGTAAAGTATTTTTAGTGATGGATGAAATCCATCGTTTTTAACGGTGAACGAACTTGTTTTTGGCACGAATTTTTGCCATTTTTGCAAAAATCATGACAAAAACATTACATGTCTGAATAGTTACAGATAATTATTAATTTTTTGATCAACTGAATTCATGCAATTATTCAAAGGGCATAAACTTAACAATATTATTCAGATATCAGAACCTGAAGAAGTTCATCATTGCATTAAAGTTACAAGACATCGTTTAGGTGACGAAGTATTGGTAAGTGAGTTTAAAGGAATTATCTGGAAAGGTCAAATCACAAAAATAGAATCGAATCTTGTTGAAGTTGAAATATTATCTGAACTGATTAAAGAAAGACAAAGTGCTGACCTTTGTATTGCCATCAGCCTTACCCAACAATCGGATAGATTTGAATGGTTTCTTGAGAAAGCTACTGAAGCAGGAGTCTCCAAGATCATTCCACTGATCTGCTCCAGAACAGAATCCAAAAAAAACAGACAAGACCGTTGGCTAAAAATTATTTATACCTCAGCCAAGCAATGCCTTCGCCCTTCATTGCCCCAATTAATAGAAATACTTTCCTTTAAGGATCTTCTCAAAACAAGTTTGACGGATCAGCGTTATATATGCCATTGTGAAGATCAGAATATTCCATTCCTTGGCAAAATCTACGATCCTAAACAAGACGTTATTATTTTAATTGGACCTGAAGGAGATTTTACAATGGAGGAAATTCAACAAGCAAAAGAACTTGGATTCAAAGAAACAAATCTGGGTTCAGATCGATTAAGGGTAGAGACAGCTGGAGTGGCCGCTTGTATTATTACTCAAACAGTGAAGAATTTACAATGAAACTAAAACTAACTTTAATATTAATTTGTAGCTGTTTATTGCTCGCATTCAAACCAGCAGATTATACAGCGCCACTTAAATTGGCATTATTAAAATATGGCGGTGGTGGAGATTGGTATGCGAATCCCACATCCCTTACCAATTTAAGTAAGTTTTGTAACAAAGAATTGAAAACTATTTTCGATCCTAATTACGCAACAGTTGAGGTTGGTAGCGCAGAAATATTCAATTACCCCTTTCTACATATGACGGGACATGGCAATATTGTTTTTACAGATATGGAAGCACAGAATCTACGACAGTATCTATTATCAGGTGGGTTTCTACATATTGATGATAACTATGGAATGGATCCATATGTAAGACCTAGTTTGAAAAAAGTTTTTCCAGAAGCAGAATTAATAGAATTGCCTTTTTCTCATCCAATATACCATCAGAAATTTGATTTTCTAAATGGCCTTCCAAAAATTCATAAACACGACAACAAAGCTTCACAAGGATTTGGCCTAATTTATCAAGGAAGACTTGTCGCATTCTATTCCTTTGAATGTGATCTTGGAGATGGATGGGAAGATCCTGAAGTGCATAAAGATCCTGAGGAAGTAAGATTGCAAGCATTGCGAATGGGTGCCAACCTTATTCAATTTGTATTTGCTCAGTAAGCTGCTCGTCCAATATTTATTCCATATCTATTTTTTATTTTCTTTGAATTACTTGACAAATACAGAGTTAATTATCTAATTGTAACATTAACTTTACTAATCAAACAATTACATTACTCGATGGATCTAAATGTATTTTTATTTTTTTTAACCTAAATTTTAAGGCATTTTATAGATCCTGAACTAGTGTTAATTTAATTCAATCCAAGTATAATATAGGTTTTTTGCATATCAATTAGAATATAATATTATTATAAGATGCCTACCATTATATCATTTAAAATATATAACTGATAAACAGAATATCATACAATTTTTTTAAAACAATGGAAATCTTTCTTATACAAGATGCCTTGATACGTTATGCAATGCAAATATTATTGTCTTATTAGTGTTAAGCAACAATTTGATCTATGTGATATTTCAAAGTTTATTCCAAGAATGTAAATGCACTCCATTAATAGTTGAGTTAGCCGATTTGCCTCTGTAAATAACAGATTTTTCAAGTTTGTGCTTGTACAATTTTTCAAAATATGAAAGATGTTTTGAGAATTCAGAAGTATAGGTTTTCGAAGCTTTAATTTCGATAATCCTTAAGACTGAGTTGGTGTGTTGTATGAGATCGATTTCATGACCCGTGCGGTCTCTCCAATAGAATAAATTATCTGGTTTTCCATAATTGCCATTCTGTTTGAGGTATTCGGAAATAATTAAATTTTCAAATAAGCCTCCTAATGCCGGATGTGTTTCTATTTGTTTATAATTTTCTATGTCCAATAGATGAGAAGCAAGTCCAGTATCGTAAAAGTATAATTTGGGTCCTTTTATAAGTCTCTTGCCTAGGTTATTCGAAAAAGGTTTTAATAAATAAATTACGAAACTACTTTCTAAAATGCTTATCCATGAACTGATTGTTTTTTGATCAACGCCCGAATCATTGGCGAGTGAACTCAAATTCAAAACTTGTCCGACTCTTGTAGCACATAATTTTAAAAAACGAGAAAACAAAGCAAGGTTATTTATATTTTTAATTTGTCTGACATCTCTTTCAACAAAGGTTCTGATATAGTTCTGCATCCAGTCACCAGTTGCGATTTTGCTTTTATATAATTCCGGATAAAATCCTTTATACATATAATATCCAGCACTGTCCTTTAATCCGTTATGTATCTGCAATTCTTCCAATGAAAGCGGCAATAAATTCAAATAGGCTATTCTACCTGCCAACGTCTGACTTATGGAATCTTGCATCAAGAAATGATTGGATCCTGTTAAAATAAATAAACCTTTCTTTTTTGTTTCATCCAATATTTGCTGCAAGTATGAAAATAGTTCTGGTACCTTATGGACCTCATCAAGAATTGCCCCATCTTTATAGTTCTCTAAAAAGCCTCTAGGATCTTCACTAGCAAAGGCTCTCTCATCTGGATTCTCTAAAGAAACATAAGGCTTTTCTGGAAAGCACATTCGACACAATGTAGTTTTACCACTCTGACGAGGGCCTACCACTGCTACACTCCGAAAAGATGCTGCTAAGGTCTTTAATCGTTTCTCGGCAATACGCTTTATCATGGCACAAAGGTAATCTAATAATATGACAAATATGGAATTAGATTCCGGATTAGCAATAAATAACATATTATAATAATATATATGTAATGGAAAAAGTGCTTAAAAAATGAGCGGTGGAAAAAACAAATACTGCATAGATAAAATCCCAAGGAAGACAGAGAATTCAATTCGGACTTACTCAAAAGTCGTTAATTTCTATTCCTTTTTAAATGAAAGGGTATCATTATAATTTTGTGATTTCCCTTTAGGAATAGACAATGATTCCCAACCATCGTAACAAATCATTTTTCCGATAAATACAATTTGACCTACATGATATGAATAATGAGCGAGTTGTCTAAGAATGGCATCAAGTACGGATAATTTTTGATTTCGAATAAGAACTGTTTTGTTTAAATCAGAATTGTTAAGGGACTCCAAAGTATCAAACAAGCATTTCCAACCTTCTTCCCAGATTTTAATTAATTCTGACTTGTCTAGAAGTTTATTTTCAAATTCTTGATCCCTTTTTCTCCATTCTTTTTCACCATCTGTTGTAAGAAAGTCTGTCCATCTGGAGTTCATATTTCCATGAAGATGATTTACAATGATAACAATACTATTGCTCTCTTCATTATACTTCCATGCAATCTGAGTATCATTGAGTTGTGCAAAGGTTTTTTCGCCAAGATTTTTATAAACTTTGAATTGTGCGATTGCACTTTTTAGAAAGTCGGCATCCATATCTGCAAATAAATATATTAATAAATTTAAGGAACACTGCTTATTAAAATGAATTTGAATTTTCCATTTGAGATTTAATGGTAATTGCTTGTGAAGAAACAATCTCCCAACGCTCTTCAATCATTTCATAAAAAAGAATATAATATATTCCAGGTTCCTGATATTTAATATAAGATGTACTACTCTTAGAAATCTGACGAATTCCATTGCCATAGTCAATCATATATTTCTTAGTCGGTTTATATTCCATAAAACTCACTTCTAACATATGTTCCGGAAAAAATAAACCTTGAACAACCAATAAGTTTTCATTAGAAGATTTAGGCGCGGTACTTAATTTGGGTTTAGAAGAAAATATATTTGTATTCTCACTTCGTCGAATAGATGATTCCGATCCAGATGCAGAAATATCATTTTTAATACTTTTATTAAGAATTAGATAGGATCCTATGAGTCCAATAAAAGCAATTATAATGGCTATCACCAGATCTTTGGTTCGGTCAGAAATACTCTTCCAACTAAGGCTTTGCCAAATAGATATTTGTTGCTCCATTTGTAGGTTATGGTGTCACAAACATATTATAAATATTTATAATATGATAATATTAATGCCTATATTTGTTTTTTATATATATCATTTTGCGATATGATTACTGAATTTGATTGTTATTCAATGCTTTTATTTGTTTGTTCTAAGTCTATGACAATATTATTTATTTGAAAAAAATATTTGATTTGCAGTTGATTTTCAATTCGTTAATGAGCGAAATAAATTTCGATGTTCAGGATTTGTGATCAAATTTATTTGTTTGATCATGGACATCATTGAAATTTATATTATTTTTGAGGGTATGTATCGTATCCCTTTGAAGAAATTTGCTGTATTTATTGGATTCTTACTTCTGAGTATTTTGCTCATGCAGTTTGTATGGAACGTATCTGAGCCTGACAAAAAGAAAGAAAAGGTTTCAGCTGAAAAGTTAAATCTTGCTCTTCGTCGTACTGCCCATCAGCTATTAAAGGAAGCAGGCGACAGTACTTCTCGAATAATCCCAGTGGAAAAAATAAATGACAATGTGTGGTTGCTTAAGTTGGAGCATACTTTCAGTTACAATAGATTACCAGCCATCCTCAAGACTTCATTTGACATATATAAGATAGATTGTAATTATGATGTAGCAATTCTATCCTGTTCTGATGGAAAAATTCAACTTGGATATAATTTTCTAGATTTTTCCCAAAACAATAATATTCCTTGTGCAGGACGGGATTTAGCACCAGGTTGTTATAACATTCAACTAACGGTTTCAGAAGGAGAAAAGAAACAGAGTAATTTACCCATTGCTGGATGGTTTTTTAGTTGTGTGCTTGCAGTAACTTTATATAGTCTGGGAAGAAAGTGGTATCGGCCTTCTGAAAAAGTTAAACCAGAATACCCAACTGAAGCTAATTGGCTTTACTTTGGTCATTCCCGTCTCAACGTAATGAATCAACAGCTTATTTGTGGAGACATAAGCAATCAACTCACTTTCCGTGAAGCTAAATTGTTAAATTTGTTTGTCCTTCGCCCTAATCAAATTCTCGAACGAAGTTTTATACTAAACAATGTATGGGCCGACGAGGGAATTTTAGTTGGTCGAAGCATTGATATGTTTGTTTCTCGATTGCGCAAAATGTTACGTGATGACCAGTCAGTGCAACTTGTCGCGGTACATGGAGTGGGTTACAAATTGGAAATAGCTTAAAAAATAACTTCCAAACAGAGCTTTTACAAATCGTTTACTTCATTTTACATTTAAATAGCAGCACAGATTGGGTTCAAACATACTTTTGACTTATTGTTTAACAAATTAAAAATTATCATGCGTATTTTCATTTTATTAGATTTAATTTTTTTCATATTTGCTTTTCAAAGCAATTTTCATAAAACTTCAAAGACATCAATACTTACGTATAATTCAAATGCGCAAACAACGAATATAATTTTTCAGTCAGATGATGACGGGCAGACTTGGAAAGATTTAAGTGCAGGTCTTCCTGAAAAAGTAACAGTCGACCGTGTATTTGTTCAAGGAGAAGATATTTATTTAGCTGCAGGTAACGGAGTAATCTACCATAACAATCATACTCAAACAGGAATTTGGGAATCAGAAAACGTAGGGGGAATATTTATGAATGCAGCCGCAATTTTTCCAAAAGAAAAAATTATTGGTTTATTTCCTGGGCGTTATGGGCTCTATGCATGTGTTTATAAGAATGGTTTTTCAAGAAAAATATTAGGTACAAATAATTGGCAACAAATGGGCTATGCACTAGAAGACAAGACCATTCATTGTGTGCTCGAAAAACCCGATGGGACGATTTTCATCACCTGCCAAAGCGGAATTTACAAATCTGACAACGATGGTAAATCCTGGAAGCAAATCTTCTCAGATGGATGGGTGTCTGGTCTTGTTCTTGCAAATGGGGTATTTATAGCAAATGGAGCTCACGGTCTCATTCGATCGACCGATGACGGGGAACAATGGGAGTATGTATTGAAAGATGATGGTGGATCCTACCGAACCAGCGTAATTGATGGTGGTTTTGCAGCTGTACGTTTAGCAGGTATATGGCGTACTTCAGCAGATAATTTTC
>JBDSHL010000390.1:0-7016 GCA_039918515.1 Saprospiraceae bacterium
CTATTCAATTGAGCAATCTCTTCATGAATGTCCCCGCCTTTATAAGCAATCAGACCATTAGGAATGGAATTCATTTCTTTAGATTCAAAAGAATTTTTCGTATAATAGATTAATTCTTTGAGCTTGGCAACTGCTCGTGTTACTACAAATTGAAAAGTCTCTACATGATCTTCAGATCGAATATGATATGCCCGAACATTTTTAAGATTTAATGCTTCTACAACTTCTCTAACTACCTTTATTTTTTTACCTATTGAGTCGATAAGTACAAATTCGACTTCTGGAAAAAAAATAGCAAGAGGAATACCTGGGAAGCCTCCACCACATCCTAAGTCCATGATTTTAGTTCCATTGGCGAAGTTTAGAAATTTAGTCAAAGTTAGTGAATGCAATACATGATGAAGATAAAATTGTTCCATGTCCTTGCGAGATATAACATTAATTTGTGTATTCCAATATTCATATAGTGATTTCAATTGAGAGAATCTATCCTTTTGTATAGAATCCAACTCCTTGAAATGACTAGTTAAACTTTCCATCACCATGATTTTTTATTGGTAAACAAAAATGGCAATTGAAATAGAATAAATAAAAGATAAATAATTTCTAATATCACATAATTTAAAATTATATCTTTGTTAGAAAATGTTTTATTTAGTTTTGACAAGACGAGGCAAGCAATAGTGATATGAGTAATATAACAAACCAAAGTTAGAATATATATACTTTGAAATAGTAGAAATATCAAACTGGTATATAAAAATATTAAACTAAGTATATTTAACGTCAAGTAAAATTTGGAAAACGGAGAGTAATATTTTGAAGCAGAATAATGTCTGGTTCTTTGTGTAAAATAATCGGTCCAACTTGTTTCTGCAGTAGTATAGACAAATGCTTCTTGATCAAGACAACATTCGGTATTATATTTATTGCTTTGAGCATTTATGAGTAGATCATCATCACCCGATGCGTGACTTAATTTCATCTTATCAAGATTGAATATGGATTTATGGTACATTAAATTTCTTCCTATTCCCATATATGGAAATCCCATAGTAGCTGCGGAAAGATACTGAATAGCATTTAATTTGGCTTCAAATTGAATAAAGAGGTTAAGTAGACCTTTTGTCTTACTATATGGAGCGTAACCCAGAACAATTAAAGTATTCTTTTGACGGCTTTTCATCATGCTTTGAATCCAAAATTCAGATGCAGGTCGGCAATCTGCATCTGTTAAAAGTATCCAGTTGTGTTGTGATGCCAATATTCCTTCTTGTAATGCTAACTTTTTACCAGGACTGGTCTTAATATGATTAATTATTCTTAGATTTGAATGAAGTTTTTGAAGAGAACTTATGAATTTTTGTGTATTAAGATCTGATCCGTCATTTAAGACAATTACCTCAAATTCAGGGTATATTTGATTGAGTAAGGTGTGAAGATTTTTATTCAACTCCTCTAGATTATTCCTAGAACAAACTATGATGGAAACAGGAGTAAAGTTTATGTCCCATTTAACAGGCTTTTTTTGATGATCTGCTTTTATATAGACAAATATCCATATAAGGCATTGATAAACAAATGATAAGGATAATAAATTGATAATTATATGCGTTAACAAAGGGTCTTCTTTATAATATTTAAGGGTCAATATAACACATATTATAATATATTTTAATATGTTTGCAATCCAGAATAATATTTTATCTTTGAACTTAATGAAAAACTACCCAATATTAATACTTATTTGTCTCCTATTTGCGGGAACTTTAACTTCTCAAATGCTTTATAATGGAAAATTCCAATTTGGAAACGAATGGATTAATCATTCTCAATCATACTTTAAATTCCTAATTAGTCAAGATGGTCTTTATAGAATTTCAACCCAAGATTTAGTAAATGCTGGAATTCCGATCCAGAATGTTGAAGCCAAGCATTTTCAGATATTTAGAAATGGTCAAGAAGTCTACCTAATAACCAGTACTGAATCCATACTTGGAAACGGTGATTTTATGGAATTCTACGCGACCAAGAATCGTGGAGATATTGACGGCAGTTTGCTTAAATCTAACATCCCCTTATTTAATAGTGAATACAGTATGTTCACGGATACTTCAGCTTATTATCTGACATGGAATAGTAATGTTATTGGGCTTAGATACGAACTTAAAGAGAATGATAATACAAATCCCTTAGCCAAGGAATTATCTTATATACACAAAGAAAAAATTACACTAAGCGAGTTTCCAACAAAGAGAGCACATGGTACACATAAGAGTTTGAAATTACCTGATTTTGATGAAGGACAAGGTTACGGGACAGGATATTTTAGTGAAAGAACATTTAATTTAGATTTTAAAAACACTTATACATTTGGGAATGATGCACTAGTCAGTATTAAGGTCTTTGGAGAAGGCTCTGGAGATGGAACTCTTCATGAGGTTAATTTTTATACCGACAATGAATTCATGAGTAAAATTGTCTTTACTGGATACAAAGTTAAGGAAGGAATTGTAAAAATACCCGCAGAAAAATTAATCAATAGAATTACTCTTAAAGTTCTAGCTAATGGTCAAAGTGAAGATAAAGTAAGTGTATCTACCATTGCATATCAATATGATGCGGAATACAAATTTGATCTTCAAAACTTTGCAAATATTTATGTTGCACCCTCTCTCACAAGAAAAACAATTGTAATTGAAGACTTTGACGGTGGTGCTGAACTTTTATTATGGGATTTAGACAATCATTACTATATCAAAAGTTCAAGACAAGCAAATGGCAGCTATCCTATTAATTTACCAGCATCAGATAGTGAAAGACATTTATTAGTTCTTAATCAGAATGTCTTTAGTTCTGTAACTGGAATTTCTGAAGCTAAAATGGAAGATTATAAGTCTGGGGATTACAATTATTTAATTTTAACTTCTAAAAATCTAACATCAACAGCACAGAATTCAGTTGATGATTACGTAAATTATAGAACCAGCAAGGAAGGTGGTTCGTATAAGGTCAAATTAGTTTATAAGGAAGATATCGAAGAAGAATTTGGATTTGGAATTAAAGGGCATAGTATAGCCTATAGAAATTTTTTCCAATATTCTAAAAGTATTTGGCCAGAAATGAAATATGTTCTTTTGATAGGTAAAGGTCTAGAATATGAAGTCTATCGCAATGATCCACAATACAACGAATGGAATATTATACCAACTTATAGTGAACCTGCTTCTGATTACTTGCTTGTCTGCGATTCACTTCGAATACCTTTCTATACTATTGGTAGAATCCCAGTCTTGAATAATCAAGAATTATCAGATTATCTTAACAAAGTTAAAGTTCATGAATCTTATCTAAGTACTTCCATTTATAATATTAGCAATAGGGAATGGCTTAAGAAAATAGTGCATCTAGCTGGTGGAGATCCAACCATATATGCAACTTTGCGTTCACAGTTGGCAGGAATGGAATCAGAGATTGAAACTAATCCTTTTGGAGCGGATGTTGAAACATTTTATAAAGAGAGTACCAGCAGCGTTGAAGTTATTAATTCTGAGAAACTTAGTAATTTAATCAATAACGGAGTTTCTATTATTTCATTCATGGGTCACTCAATTTCTTTCAGGTTAGACTTTAATATGGACAATATTAATGACTATAGAAATAAAGATAAATACCACATGTTCGTTGCTATGGGCTGTTATGCAGGACAAATGTTCTTGAATAACAGAAGTATTAGCGAAACGCAAAATTTAGCTGCGGACAAAGGCTCAATTATTTATCTTTCCAGTACTTCTGCTGGAGTTCCTGGAATACTTTATAAATTTGGGCAAGACTTTTATTCACAATTAGGAGGCAAATATTATGGTGAACCTGTAGGTGATGCTGTGAGAGAAGTATTTAATAACTTGATTGCAAGCAATGGACAAGAAAGCATTTATCAAGCACTATCTACAAGCTTCAACGGAGATCCTGTATTAAAGTTAAACAACAATAAAGAAATAGATTTAACACTTGACGGTGAAACAGCAAAATCAAAGGAGCCCGTAATATATGCTGATCAGAAGAATTTTGATTTTAAAATTGATATAGTAAATCTAGGTTATTATTTGAAAGATAGTGTTAAAGTGCGTATTGAAAATATTTATCCTGATGGCTCAAAGTTTCCAGTGTTTGTTGGAAACGTATCAATCCCAAATTCTAGAGGAAATTACACATTTATAATACCTATAAACGAAAATAAATCTGTTGGAAGTAATAAGTTATTAGTAAGCTTAGATCCAGACAACGCAATTAAAGAAGGTCCTCTACCTATCGCAGAAAGCAATAACAATTTGATTACATTAAATAATCAGGAAGGATATTCCTACTATGTTATTGGCAACAATGCAAAGCCTTTATATCCAGCTGAATTTGCAATTATCAATGAAGAAATGCCAAGTTTAGTTGCCTACAATGGAAATATCTTTGCTAAAAATTCCAATTATTATCTGGAATTGGATACAACCGAATTTTTTAATAGTCCGATAAAAAAAAATAAAGAAATCTTTCAAACTGGAGGAGTGATTAATTGGAAGTTGGAAGAATCACTTCAACCAAATCAAGTTTATTATTGGAGAATTAGACCTGATAGTATTGGTTCATCCATTCTGGCATGGAAAAATAGTTCATTCATTTATATACCAGGTAAACAAATAGGTTGGAATCAGTCACATGTATTTCAACTTATGAAGAATACTCTAAATGGTATTCAAATCACCGAATCTAAAAGATCATTTGAATATAAAGATGTCATCATTGAATTCGCGGCATTAAATGGTTATATTGAATTACCTACGTTTATTCGTCCAAAAGTATATTTGGGTTCTAGCGTAGAAGCTGATTATAAATATTGGGAATTCAGAAATGATTTATCAGGAATATTAATTGCATTCTTAAATCCACTTACTGGGCAACTTGTTACAAATGCAACAGGGTCCGATTTCGAAAGTATTGGTGGAAGTTCAATGGCAGGTTCGAATTACTTTTTATTTGCTACGGATACGAAAGAGAATAGAGCTAAATTAATTGATTTCTTAAAGAATGACATTCCTGATCAAGCAGTAGTCATAGTTGAATCACTTGTTCAATACAATTATTCTTTGAACATTGAACAATGGGAATCTGATGGCTCTGATAATCTTGTAAGTTTATTCAAATCTTATGGAGCTAAAAGTATAGATCAATTTGTAGCGGCAGGTTCAGTACCTTATGCTTTAATTTATGGTAAAAATAGACAAGGATATGAGACAAGAGACAAAGTAGGAAATTTAACCAATGAGTTGGATTTAAAACATTCGATTACTATTAAATTAAAACAAAGTGTGGTAGAATCTAGATTGGTGGGTCCAGCAGCATCCTACGATAAATTCCTTTGGGATTATAACCAATTTGATATTAATACAGACCAACAAAGTATTGAAATTTATGGAGTAGATTTGTCAGGTATAGAAACAAAATTATTCGGACCAGTATCAGATGCTGAAATTGATCTTAAATCGATAGATGCTAAGATTTATCCTAGTTTAAAATTAGTATGGAAGACTTCAGATGAAACCAATCGAACTCCTCCGAATATGAACTATTGGAGAGTATTCTATACAGGTTTACCAGATATAGCATTTAGTCCTGCATTCAACTATAAGAAGAATTTTGATACATTGAATCAAGGAACAATTTTTAAATTAGAACTTGCATCGCAGAATGTTAGCATTTATAATATGGATAGTCTTTTGGTAAAGTTTAAGTTGTTAGATCAAAGAAATATAATGATCGAAAGTGAAATAAGATATATGCCAGTAAATGCGTTTGCTTATTTGAAATTTCCCTTTGAAATCAAAACCACTAGACAAGCTGGTCCATATAAGTTAATCATTGAACTAAATCCTAATCAAGACCAATCAGAATTTGTAACATTTAATAATACAGCAATGGTTAATTATTACGTGAGAAAAGATAAACGCAAAGCCAAACTGCGAATAGCTTTCAATGGACAAGTAATTAATAATGGAGACATAGTTTCAACACAAAGTCAAATATCTATTCTATTACATGATGAAAATAATAGTATTCCAATGGATGATCCTAATCTTTTTTCAATTAAGATAAAAACTCCAGATGGAAATTTAATTGAGATTGATCCTTCAAAACAAAATAATGTACATTTTATTCCTGCTAATGGAAATGGAAATACCAACGAAGCAAGTATGATAATTGATGGAGACTTCCAACAAAATGGTAGTTACTATTTGATAGTCAAGGCTAAAGATGCTAATGGAAATTTCGTTGCCGAAACAGAGGAAAATGTTGAATTTAAAATAGTTAAAGAGTCAAGTATATCAAATGTCTTCAATTATCCGAATCCATTCTCTACTAAGACTAAATTTATTTATACTTTGACGGGAGCTAAATCTCCTGCATTTTTTAAAATTCAGATCATGACTATTTCTGGCAAAATTATACGCGAGTTGGATCAGAATGAATTAGGCCCTCTAATTATAGGAACACACATGACAGAATTTGAATATGATGGAACTGATCAATTTGGTCAAAAACTTGCAAATGGGGTCTATCTTTATAGAGCTATCTTTAAAGATGAAAATGGGACTGACATAAAAAAGTTGGATACCAATACGGATAAATTCTTCGTAAACAATTATGGAAAAATGGTCATTCTCAGATAAACATTAAATGATTTTTCTCATTTGATAGCAAGCATCTAGAAAGAATTTATTGGTCCAATTGACCATTTGGAAAGGAAAGTATTTAGAGTAGATTGGTATTGATGCAGGAAATGCTCCATGGTAATCAGGATTCTTCGAAATAATTTGCCAGCTCATTAATTCTTTCATTAATAATATGGATGTTTGCTCAAATATTGAATTTTTTGTTAGTGAAAATGCTTTAGCAAAAAGACTTACAAATTGAGCTTGGCCAGTTACGCATTTCATATTTGAAATAATATTCCATTGCTCATCATA
>JBDSHL010000391.1:0-15625 GCA_039918515.1 Saprospiraceae bacterium
CAGTGCGAGCAGGAACACCGACAGCGGGCGCGAGGACGCACCGATGTACACGGGGCGGTACCGATCGAGTCGCGTCGTGAAGTCGATCATGGAGCCTCGTAGCGCGGCCCGTCGGGGAGCTCGTCCACGTCGTCGTCGGCGCGCGGCAAGCCGCGCTCGTGCAGCAGGTAACTCTATAACAATCTTGGGGCTGTATATAACAATACCAGCCGCTACACTGAAGCGGAACCTGTTTTTAAAAAAGCCATTTCACTCGATTCGACAGATGCATCATTATGGAATGGTCTCGGGTATGTGTACAACAGGACCAGACGCTACACCGAAGCGGTGCTGGTATATAAAAAAGCCCTTTTACTCGACTCTACAATACCCAGTAGCTGGAATAACCTCGGTTTTGCATTAATCAACCTCCATCAATACGCCGAAGCGGAGCCTATTTTGAAAAAAAACCTTGCGCTTGATTCGACATCTTCATCCTGGAGCAACCTCGGAAATTTATACTACATGACCACCCGTTACGCCGAAGCGGAGTCGGCTTTCAAAAAATCCATTGCTTTGGATTCAACCTTTCCTAACGCACGCAAGCACCTGGGTATGGTATATTTCAAGACTTACCGCCCAGACAAGGCGCGGCAAAATTTACTCAAAGCCATCGAACTATACCCTGACTATGTAGGTGCGATGTTGGGTATGGCATACCTCTTAACTGCGGAAGGAAAAAGAAGTGATGCTCTCAGTTACATCGAGCAGGCTATAGGTAAAGGTGCTACCTTAGAGCAATTGGTAAAAGACCAAGACCTCGTAACGCTGCGCACTTTGCCTGAATGGGACGTCCTGATGAAGAAATACTTTTCCGACCAGATCTACTACAACCTCGCCTGTGAGCATAGCCTTAAAGGGGAGTTGGACAAGGGGTTCGAGTTCCTCCAACTATCACTTTCCAATGGTTGGAAGGATTATGATTGGATGCAACAGGATACAGATCTAATCTCACTTCGAGCTCATGAAAAACGTTGGCAAGAAATCATGAAAAAATACTTCCCTGATCAATTCAAAGAAAAATTAAAATGAAAAATTAATTTGTATATCTAAATTTCTTATCTCTAAAGTACCAAAAATTATAAACAAATTTTAAGTACATAATTTGCTAAAAAAACAATTCACTAAATGTATATTTTTAATTTATATTTGAATTTTATAATTATGTAGATATTTACAATTAATTTTGTATGCAAAATGCCGTTTGATAAAAATAAATCTGCATAGGAATTTCCTCAATTTCCGAAAATCAATAATGAAACTTTCAAAGTAGAATCAATACTCAAGGATAAGGTTTTTTTAACAGTCTTTTATTCAATCCATAGATAAATATTCGATAACCTTCTCGCATATGGCTGGAGCAAAATATCTCATCATGAGTTTGTGGCAAGTTCCCGATAAACAAACATCCTTGTTGATGACTACATTTTACAAAAAGTGGCTTGTTAACAAAATGACGATCCCAGAAGCATTTCATGCTGCGCAAAAAGAGTTACGTGATATCGGATTAGATCCTTATCAGTGGGCAGGGTTTGTGTTGTTAGAATGAACACACCATAAAGTTTATATTCTTGTCTTACGCACAAAAAAATGGAGTCCAATTATTTAGACTCCATAAAAATTTATATTAAAAATATTTCTTGATAGCAAATGGTCCATAGGGATTCTCCATTGACCATTCTCTATTTATTTTGTTTCCTTAACTGGATTTGTAGTTACGTTCATATCGCGAACGCAAACATATTTTCCGTCTCGCTTTTGGAAGTATGATAAATAATAACCCTTATCTACTTCAGTACCAGTTGGAGTTTGAACTTTCCAAGAACCAATTTCCACTGCCATATTACCTTCAGCAAAAAGGTCCACTACTTTATAAACATTAACATTGCCTGTTGTGTCCTTTGCTAAATGTTCAGCAACTCTTTTTTTAATAGATGATTTCCCGATAGTTGGCTCTTCATTTCGACTATAGCTCACAGCGTCTTCACTGTAATAAGCCACTACTCCATCAGCATTCTTCGCTTTTTCTGCGGCTGCAAAAGCATCTTCCATAGCTTGAATTTCTGGTTTTAGGCTTTCCACATTAATGGATTTTGTTTCAGCCATGGGTGCAGTGCAACCAAAATAAATCAAGGTGGTAATTCCCAGAAGAACGAATAAAAATAGTTTACTTTTCATAATTATTGGTTTAAGTTTAGTTTAATAAAGCATGCAAGATAAAGATATTCTCTAAGTTAACCTAGCTTCAACCTCCATTTGCTTCGGTATTTCAATAATAACTAATTGTTTCTTTAGATAAAAAATCAGGGCCAAAATAAGCCGACGTCATGATAATTCTACCTTTATTATCGTAAATAGGTTTAAATTCAAATTCCGTTACCTTCGTACCAACAGTTGAAATCGATTTCATGAAATAATTTTTAGAGCTTTTTCCTCTGAATGACGATCCGAAATTTGCATTAGATAAAGTACTTATTTTATTCAAGTCGTAATCAGAATATTCAATGGAATAAATAAATGAACCATTGGGTGATCTTGCTGTAAAAGAAACTATGTTTCCGTCTTGATATAACATAGTGCGAATTTCATATAAAGTGTTATTTTCATTATATACTTTTTGGTAAATCAAATGGTCATCATTATCATAGGACATCTTTGATCTTAATGTTCCATTTCTTTCAATTGAAGAATCGGACAGATTCCGTGAATTCAATAAATATATATTGGTCTCCACGAGGTTATTTAATTCATCATATTTATTTTCAACAACATCCTTGAGCGTATACTCCGTTTCGACTCTATAATCTAAAATGAAATTGGAATCATAGCTAACTTTATTTAGAATGATTCTGTTTTGAGCGTCATATGTGAGATCAACGGTGAAGTTGCCAATTGAAATCGATTCATATCGGTCTGACTTGACTAATGTACTGGACGTGGGCTTTGGATCATTAGGCGTGTCATTTTTAGTGCATGACAGAATTATAAAAAAGATTAGACTCGAAAAAATTAAAATTTTCATATTTTAAGAATTTAAAGATTTACATATCAATGGTCAAAGATAAAATTAATAATTAAAATCTATCTTAAAAATGAGATCTGATGTCAATTAGACCCATTTAAAGTTAAGGTTTTCTAAAATGGGGGTTTTGGGTCAACCCATAAATTGCCACAACTATAAGCTCATTTTTAAATTTGTTTTAAAGGCCTATAAATCCCAATAGCTATAGGGAGTACTTCCCACCATTCAGTGGAACATGCTCGGAGATTTTTTACCTGAAATTTAACATCGTTACCGAAGATAAAAAAATCGAGAAAAAGCCAGTATTTGATCTGCCAGCTAGCGGATCATCTCAAATAGAATTTCTACAGAAGAATCTGGTATAAATTAAAAATATTTTTCCTTTACAACTCTGCGTTAATCAAAGTAACAAATTCACTTATTGTCATAGTCCCCTGATCACCCATTCCTTGCTTCCGAATGGATACGACATCTTGTGAAGATTCTTTATCGCCAATGATCAACATGTAAGGAATTTTTTTCAATTCATTGTCGCGAATTTTTTTACCTATGGATTCTAATCTGTCATCAATTCCTCCGCGCAATCCAGCTTTCTTTAATTCCAATTCTACTTTTTTAGAATATTCCAAAAACTTATCGCTCACGGGTAAGATCATATATTGGTCAGGCGTTAACCATAGTGGAAATTTGCCAGCACAATGTTCTGTCAATACACCAATAAATCTTTCCATTGAACCGAATGGAGCTCGGTGAATCATAACCGGTCTATGCTTAGCATTATCTGAACCTATATATTCTAATTCGAATCTATCAGGTAGATTATAATCAACTTGAATGGTGCCCAACTGCCAGCTCCGACCTAGAGCATCCTTCACCATAAAATCTAATTTAGGTCCATAGAAAGCCGCTTCACCAATTACTGTTGTTGTAGGAAGACCATTTTCTTTTGTTGCATCAATGATGGCTTGTTCTGCTTTTACCCAGTTCTCATCGGAGCCAATATATTTCTCTTTATTCTCGGGATCTCTTAAAGAAATCTGAGCGGTGAAATGTTCAAAGCCTAACTTTCTTATGACAAACATAGTTAAATCCAAAACCGAAAGAAATTCTTCTTTAACTTGATCAGGTGTGCAGAATATATGCGCATCGTCTTGTGTAAAACATCTAACCCTAGTCAATCCATGTAATTCTCCACTTTGCTCATAACGATACACTGTACCGAATTCAGCAATTCTTAATGGCAAATCGCGATATGATCTTGGTTTATGTGCAAATATTTCACAATGATGGGGGCAATTCATAGGCTTAAGAAGAAATTCTTCTCCTTCTCTAGGTGTCTTAATGGCCTGAAATGAATCTGCTCCATACTTTTCCCAATGACCACTGGTAATGTATAGATTTTTGTGCCCAATATGTGGAGTTATAACAGGAGTGTAGCCGCGGTTAATTTGTTCCTGTTTTAAGAAATCTTCTAACCTCTGTCTAAGTGCAGTTCCCTTGGGGAGCCAGATTGGAAGTCCAGCTCCTACTCTTTCAGAAAACATAAATAATTCCAATTCTTGTCCAAGCTTTCTGTGGTCTCTTTTCTTTGCTTCCTCAAGCATCAATAGATGTTCATCCAACTCTTTTTGCTTCGGAAAACTAATTCCATAAATCCTTGTCATCTGAGGTCTAGACTCATCACCTCTCCAATATGCTCCTGCAATACTGGTTAACTTAATGGCCTTTATTAATCCAGTATTGGGAAGATGTGGGCCCTTACATAAATCTGTAAAGTTACCCTGAGTATAGAAACTTATCGCAACATCCTCAAGACCTTCCAGAAGTTCCAATTTGTATTGATCGCCTTTTTCTTGAAAATATTCAATGGCTTCAGCTTTTCCAATTTCTTTTCTTTGATAGACAGAATTTGTTTTGGCCAGTTCTACCATCTTGGTTTCAATGGCTTGAAGATCGTTTAAAGATAAAGCCTTTCCTCCCGTATCAATATCATAATAGAATCCATTTTCAATGGCAGGACCAATACCAAATTTGGTCTGTGGAAATAACGCCTCAATAGCTTCAGCCATTAAGTGCGCTGTTGAATGCCAGAAAGTAGATTTCCCATCCTTGTCATTCCAGGTTAACAATTGGATTTTTGAATCTTTATGAATAGGTCTGCTGATTTCAATGACCTGGTCGTTTGCCTTTGCAGCAATTATATTTCGAGCTAGTCCTTCACTAATCGATTGAGCGATCTCAAGTGCAGTTATCCCTGGCTTGTATTCCTGGACTCTTCCATCCGGAAAACTAATTTGTATCATAATAATGGGTCAATTAAGCCTGCAAAACTAAGCAATTATCGCTCATATTGAATCGTGGAGATAAATTTGGATGCACTCCATGTACGACTAAATTTATTTGGTCGCTTTATACGACACTATGCAAATCAATCTTTACATATTAGTTTCAGGTTTTTAGAAATTCAAATTTGAGATTATAACAATTCTAAATATTTTATAAAAAAACCCTTTTTTGTAGTTGAATTGATTGGGTTAATTATCGAAATAAATTTCGATATACTCAATTTAGGTATTTCGATACAGTGGAAGTACATGATGGGAATAGAAAGCTATTTAGGAGGTCTTATGAGTTAGCCAATTGATTTGAGTTATCAGATTTAAACCTACATAAGTAATGCTCCGAATGTCCCTTTTAGCATTTCTCAACAAATATTCATGTCCTAAACCCAATTCCAATCTGCCCCAATCAGCCCATTGATATCCTACACCTAGGAATGCCCAATATTCATAAAAGAAAGCATAATTTTGAGCACCAAAAAGAGTAAAATACTCTTCGCTAAAACCTGTAAGATAAAGATGTTGATGTCCTTCAGAAAAATCTTTCAGGATACGGTTCAATGAGGTTTTGTATTGAATAGTCCAGGTTAGAGGATAAGAATTATCAATCTTATTTTCCATAAATCTCTGATTCAATCTCAACATATGAGTCAATTTCAAGGATTTCCACTCATGCTTATATTCAATCTGCTCAAATGGCCTAAATTCATTACTATAATTGTGATCAAATGTAAAATTGCGTTGAAAATGTAAGCCAATGCTATAACAAAAATGCCTATTTTTTCTATAACTAAATGTATTAACTATCTGAAGTCTAATATTACCTGCAGAATATTGTAGCCCTTCAAATTGATGATTTTTAGGATTTATTGTATTGGAAAAATTAAACTTCCACTCGAATTTATGGAATTGGTTAATCTGAGAATAAGATTGATACCACCCTAAGAACTTTATATCTTGAGCTTGAATCTCAAAACAAAATAGTAAAATGATAATAAAGTGAATCTTCACCAAGCAATTAAAAAAAACAAATATATACTATTTTTAAAATATTACAAAAAAAAATAATATGTTCTACTTAAAATTAGGCGTTTTATTGAAAATCATTAAAATAAATAGATCCTTACCTTGAACCTTATGTAGATTATTATGAATTGACTAATTTGTCGATTATTACAAATAATGAAAATTCATTTTCTAGTATTAATTCTTCTAGCCTTGATAGGTTTAAGTTTTGTTTTTTATGCTAAAAATACAAAATTAGGCAGCCCAACTGAACAATTAAATCAAAAAATTAAAGGCATAACGATGGTTGCTCCGCCTATGAAATTCATAACCAATCCAATGATAGATATTAAAAAGGTTAATGCAGATTGGATTGCTCTCATCCCTTTCGCTTTCACTCCTAAGTCCAGACCGGAAGTACATTATGGAGCTTCTAATTGGCAATGGTGGGGAGAAAGCAAAGAAGGAATTCAATCTTGTATTGAAATAGCAAAAAAGAACGGATTAAAAGTTATGCTCAAACCACAAGTTTATATTCATGGCTTATGGACAGGAGAAATGCAATTTAGCAAAGAAGAAGATTGGCATTCCTGGGAAGAGCAATATACCCAATACATCTTAAGTATGTTGCAACTCGCTATTGAATACAAAGTTGAAATGTTTTGTATTGGAACAGAGTTCTGTAAATCATCTGAATTAAGAGAGACCTTCTGGTTGAATTTAATCGCAACGATTAGATCTAAATACAGTGGCTTATTAACTTATTCAGATAATTGGGATCATTATTCTAAAGTTAGTTTTTGGAATAAACTAGATTATGTTGGAATAAGTGCTTATTTCCCTTTGCTTGAAAAAATAAATCCTTCGCCTGAAGAATTGATAACATCATGGCAAGTTTATGTTAAAGAATTGAACACATTCTCACAAAAGGTGAATAAAAAAATTCTTTTCACAGAGTATGGTTATCTTTCAATTGATGGTGCTTCTGGAAAATCCTGGGAACTAGAAAAAAAAATAAATGAAGTTCCCATTAATGAAAAAGCACAAGCAGACTGTTACCAATCTCTTTTTGAATCCCTTTGGGGACAGACATTTTGGGCAGGAGGATTTGTTTGGAAATGGTTTCCAGAGGGCATGGGTCATGAAGGATATCCTGAGCGAGATTACACCCCTCAGAATAAACAAGCAAGCAAAGTTTTAAGTCAATGGTATTCTCGGAATGAATAATATGCTTGATTTATACCAATGTGAAATTATAGTTTGTCCAATGCTTTTCGGTATAATACCGATAGAATTTGTAATTTTAAATTATTTATTGGACTATTTTATAATTCTCGTCGGTATTATTCATAAATTCTCATTAAATTTTATATTTATTTCATCAAGATTGACGCAAATACGTTTGAATAAAGAACTTTGCATAAATGAATAAAAAAGCAATCTGGCTTTCAGTTGGAATTATGGGTATAGCCCTCTTAGGAATACTTGTCCTTCAATTCTATTGGATAAGCTGGTCCGTAAGATTAAATGAAAAACAGTTCGACGATAGTGCAATAGCTGCCTTAAAGAGGGTATCTGACATGCTTCAGAAAGAAAAGGAAAATTGGGAGATTGATCAATTAGATCAAATTCTGTTTGAAGGTTCAGCTGAAAGAAATTTCTTGTTCAACATGGTAGATTTAACAGATGAGATGAAGAAGAATAATCTACTTTTTACACAAGATAGTATACTCCTCAATGAGATTAAACATCCTCTCGATTCTTGGGACATGAAAAGAAAACTTGCAGAAATGTATGATCGGCAAATTCGCATTCATCCCGTTTCTCTAGATCAAAGAATCAATCCTTCAAAACTCTCGGATTTATTGAAACATGAATTTCAAGAACTTCATGTTGATCTCAATTATAATTTTGGAGTCTATGATAATTCTATGAAGAGTTTTGTAATTCTTAATGGCAATTATTTAGTAAATTTAGGGGATGGAAAAGCTTCCAAATCTGAAATGGAACTTGAAAAAAGCAGCAAAGAAACTACTTATATTATAGACTTGTTCAAAACTGCAAGAAATTCACCTGGCTATCTCAAAGTCGTATTTCCAAATAAAACAAATTGGCTATGGCGTTCGGTCTTACCCTTAATTATATTAACCTTATTGTTAGCAGGATTAATCTTGGCTTGCTTTTATTATGTAACGAGTGTCGTCTTCAAGCAAAAGAAATTGTCAGAAATTAAAAATGATTTTGTCAATAATATGACACATGAATTCAAAACTCCCATTGCAACCATTTCATTGGCTTCAGATTCCATACTCAGTAACAAAATAATTCATGAACCCGAAAAAATTCAAAGGTTTATTGGTATCATAAAAGAAGAAAACAAACGCATGTTAAGTCAAGTTGAAAAAGTACTTCAAATGGCATTGCTCGATAAACACGATTTCGAACTAAATCTTAAATCGGTTGATGTACATGAAATAATTCAAAATGCTGTGAACAATATTGGCATGCAAGTAAGTCAAAGAAATGGCACTTTACTTATAGAACTGAATGCGACTAAATCAATCATTATGGCCGACAATACTCATCTGACCAATATTATCTATAATTTATTAGATAATGCAAACAAATACTCCCCAGAATCTCCTTGGATTAAAATTTCAACAAAAAATAGACTTAATGGAATCGAAATTATAGTACAAGACAAAGGAATAGGAATGACTAAGGAAAATCAAAAAATGGTCTTTGAGAAATTTTATAGAGTTCCCACTGGCAATTTACATAATGTAAAAGGCTTTGGATTGGGCCTTAGTTATGTGAAAGAAATGGTTATTGCCCACAAAGGACAAATAACTATTGACTCAGAACTCAATAAAGGAAGTACTTTTACACTGTTTTTACCAAATTAAGCATAATTTTGAGTCAGAATAGCATATTATTTCAAATTTTGAACGTTATTTAACCAGAAATCAATTTTATGTCAGAAAGCAACAACCCTAAAATTCTATTAGTAGAAGACGATCGCAACTTTGGAGATGTCTTGCGTTCTTATCTTGAAATGCATAATTATGACGTCGACTTAGCAGTTGATGGAATTGATGGTTTCGAACAATTTCGTAGAGGTACTTATGACCTTTGTATCTTAGATGTCATGATGCCCCGGAAAGATGGATTTGCTTTAGCCAAAGACATTCGCTCTAAAAATACTGAAATACCCATCATTTTTCTTACCGCCAAAACCTTAAAAGAAGATGTGGTTGAAGGATTCAAAATTGGAGCAGATGATTATGTTACTAAGCCTTTCAATTCAGAAGAACTTCTATATAGGGTTCAGGCCATTCTCAAGAGAGCTAAGAGATTACAACCAGAGGCTGATCCTCCAGTGGAAGATTATGAAGTGGGAAAATATCTATTCAACTTTCCCCTTCGTGTATTATATCTTAAAGAAAACGATCAGATTACTGAAAAAGTTAAACTGAGTCCGAAAGAAGCCATGTTGCTCAGACTCTTTTGTGAACATCGCAATAAAGTTCTTACAAGAACTGAAGCTTTAACTAAGATATGGGGAGAAGACAATTATTTTACTGCGAGAAGTATGGATGTTTTTATTACAAAAATTCGAAAATATCTAGCGGATGATAGCAATATTGAAATTAGCAATATTCATGGCAACGGATTTAGAATGATCATCAAAGGGGAAGCGGGTTCTGAATTATAATATTGGTTCTAATTTTTTATTTATCAAATATCCTCTTAACCCAATAAGTATTTGTCTATTTATTTAAAATTCGATTTATCTAAACTTTGCCTCAAGGTTATTGAAATTACGCGTGAAGTAGGAAGCTTCATTTCTTCAGAACTTGGCAAAGTAGAAGATCATCATATAGTAGAAAAAGACCTTCACAGCCTTGTTTCGTATGTAGACATTGAATCAGAAAAAAAATTAGTAGTAGACTTGCGTAAGCTCATTCCAGATTCAGGCTTTATAACTGAGGAAAACACAACTGAAATAAGTACAAATGCTGAATTTACTTGGATCATTGATCCGTTAGACGGCACTACAAATTATCTAAGAGGAATACCAATTTTTTGCATAAGTATTGCCCTATTGCATCAGGATAAATTAGTCTTAGGTGTAATTTATCATATCATGCAAGATGAATTATTTCATACCTGGAAAGGAGGAGGAGCTTATTTAAATGGAAGGCCGATTTCAGTAAGCAATATTCAAACAATTCAAGAAGCAGTGGTTGCTACTGGTTTTCCATACAAGGTGAAAAAAATGGCAGAGCTAACAGGCATTTTACAAGTTATTCTGAATGAATCCAGAGGAGTTAGGCGATTAGGTTCAGCTGCAATAGATCTTGCTTATACAGCTTGTGGAAGATTCGATTGTTACTATGAAGCTGCAATCAATCCTTGGGATGTTGCAGCAGGAATACTTTTAATTGAAGAAGCGGGTGGTATAGTCAGTGATATGGATGGAAGCGAAAATCCTCTTTTTGCAAAAAATATTCTGGCGAGTAACAAAAATGTTTATGCAGAATTTCTACAACTCATTCAATCTGCAAAAAATAAAATCTAGCATTCTTTAATTTTAACTATTTTTACAATATTAACTTTATCAAATTAAGATGAACAGAAAAAGAATTTTATTGAGCCTTACTTTTCTTGCTGTTGCTGCGGTATTTTTTGGATACTACTGGTATAATAAACCCATGGATAAACTTGGGGGCTTAAAAAGTATGTACAAGCTAAGTGCCAAAGAACTCTACCAGGAGTTTGATTCAAATGAAGACCTAGCTACTAAAAAATATCAGGAAAAAGTTGTCGAAGTGAGTGGAAAAATTGATACCACTTCAACCAATGAAACTGGAGGGCTCACCATTATATTATCGACTGAAGGAGAAATGGGTTCAATAAGTTGTGAAATGGATATGAATTCGAAAACTATTAAAACATCATTTATTCGCGGTGAACAAATTACACTCAAAGGAATGTGTGCAGGTAAGTTAATTGATGTTGTCTTAAATCGTTGTGTTATTAAGTAGTCCTAAAAAAAATAGTCTTGACTTCTTCTAAAATTAAACTTATTGTAATCCTTGCTGCCTTAATGATAGTAGGAATATTTGGCATGCAGGGATTTTACATACTAAGAAATTTCGACAAGGAAGAAGTTGAATTTCATCGTTCCGTAAGTATTGCATTAAGAAATACAGCTATTGCTATTGCAAAGGCTAATAAAAGTACTTTACCTGAAAGAGGCGTTATTGTTCGCGAAGCATCTAATCAATATAGAGTAAATGTAAACTCACCCATTCGACAAGATCAGTTATATCCATTGTTACAATCAGAATTTAAAGAAGAAGAACTTAATCTAGAATTTGAATATGGTGTATATGATGAAGCAACCAATGAATTAATGTTCAGTCCTGGAGCCGTCAACGATGCTTCCAAAAAATTAAGTAAAAAGAAAAGGCTAAAGTTAAATGAAGAGCCTTGTTATTTTGTATTGAAATTTCCAGATAGAACGCCCTATATTTTTTATGAAATGAAAACTATTATCATTTCTTCCATACTCCTCTTATTGGCATGCGGAATTTTCACTGTAGCTATTTTTGTTATTCTAAGACAGAAACGTTATTCTGAACTTATGCGGGACTTTGTTAATAATATCACCCACGAATTTAAAACTCCTATAAGTTCTATTAAACTTTCTGCAGATGTCTTACAGAATCATCCACTTATCGAAGAAGACAAAAGATTAAGTCAATATACTAAAATTATTCAGGATCAGAATATTCGTTTGAATAATTTAGTTGAACAAGTCTTGCAGATTGGTAAGATGGAATCTTCCTCCTTCTCCTTGAAGCTAGAAGATGTTGACATTCACGAATTGATAAAACAGATCAGCAGCCATTATTCCTTTCGATTAGGAGATCACGGAGGAAGTTTAAAACTTCATCTGGAGGCTAATTTGCATAATATTAAGGCGGATAGATTTCATATGCAGAATTTGTTAACCAATTTAATCGATAATGCTGTTAAATACAGTAAAGAAGTACCAGAAGTAACTATTTTTACAAAAAATACTGGAAGTTCCCTTGTAATTACCATTAATGATAAAGGAATAGGCATTAAAGAAGATGAGCAGGCTAAACTATTTCAGAAGTTCTATAGAGTGCCAACTGGCAACCTCCACAACGTCAAAGGATTTGGGATTGGATTATATTATGTAAAAAGAATTTGCGATGCGCACAATTTTGGCCTTAATTTGCACAGTATTTATAAGGAAGGCACAAGTATAACTATTTATTGTAAAACAAACTTAAAATGAAAAGAGCAAGATTATTATATGCCGAGGATGATGAAACCTTGAGCTTTATTACCAAAGATCACCTTGAATTACAAGGTTATGATGTCCATCATTGTATCAATGGCGCTCAGGCTTTTGATTCTTTTAAGGAAGAGAAATTTGACCTTTGTATTTTTGACGTAATGCTTCCAGAAATGGATGGCTTTGCATTAGCGGAAGCGATTCGTAAGAAGGATCAACAAATTCCAATTCTTTTTCTTACCGCCAAATCCTTGAAAGAGGACAGAATTCATGGGTTAAGACTAGGGGGTGACGACTATTTAACCAAGCCCTTTAGTATTGAAGAGCTTATTCTAAAAATAGAAATTTTTCTTCGCAGAAGCAGAGTCTTCGAATCTCCTACACAAGAGATTGAAATTCAGGTAGGTCAATATAAGTATATGCCTCTGGAATATCAGCTTAATAGAGAGACAGATATCAGAATTCTTACTCAAAGAGAATCGGAATTGTTGGATTACCTCATAAAACATAAAAATAAGGTCATTAAGCGTTCCGCAATATTAGAGAGTCTTTGGGGAGAAGATGATTATTTTATGGGAAGAAGTCTAGATGTATTCATATCCAGATTGCGAAAGTATCTAGGGGATGACCCTGCCATTAAAATAGACAATATCCATGGAATTGGATTTAAATTCGTTTGCCCATAGAATGAAATGGCTTCTTGTCGTCTCATCTATTTTCTTTGTTCATTTAGCAGAAAAGAGTTCCGCTCAGACGACTAATCCATTTGAAATTGCTTCACGAAAGCCTGTAAATGCTTCTGCATTATCTAAAGAGGATTCTATGCGCCAACAAGTCAATCCATTTGAACTGATTGAGGCAAGTGAAATTCCTAAAACTCAAGTTACCCCTTCTTCTTCCTGGTTAAGTACCTCCATTAATAATTATTTAGACCTTAGAAGCGACCCAGCTCAAATAAAAACAATGTTATTTTGGCTTCTTTTATTTTTAATTTTCCTGTTGGCCATAGCAGTTAATCTAAATAGAGGACTGATTGCTAAACTTTATAAGGCAAATACAAATTTGAATTTATTCAATATGCTCTATAGGGAGAATAAGGAGGAAAACAGGTTGATTTTTCCTTTGCTTTACGGATTATATTTCGCAGGTATTAGTATTTTCTTATATCTTAGTATTATTAATCGCGTAGAGTCTAATTATTCTATGTTGCTTATAGTCCTTACAATAGTAGTGATGGGGGTCTATATTATCCGACATCTGAGTTTAAAACTCTTATCTAGTATTTTCAATATTGGAAAAGAAGTAGACCATTACCTCTTCAATATTGTATGTTTTGGCTCCATGATGGCCATAATATTTATCCCATTGGACTTCATAATTGCTTTTTCAAAGCCGAGTTGGGCTCAAAAAATCGTCACTTTAGGATTTATTTTCTTTGGAATTACCTATGTTTTTAGGCAGATTAAAGAAATTCTTGCAAGTTCAAATTTATGGTCTAGATCAATTATACATTTTTTATTGTACCTTTGCAGCTTCGAAATAGCACCCTTAGTCTTTCTTTATATTTATTTACAAAGACAAGGCTGGGTTTAATAAACCAAGCGTGCCGACAAAAACGAATAAAATTGCTTCTTCAAGTAAATCCAGATATAGTAAGGTATCTTCTATATTAGTCTCCCAGCCAAAGCCTGAGCGTTCTCCTTATTTTGATATAGAAACCAAGCACAATCTTCAGGTAGATTGGAGGTCGTTTATTCAAGTTGATGGATTCACTGAAAAAGAATTCAGAAGGCAAAGAATAAGGATGGAGGAGTTTCCCTTTGTCATTTTTACAAGTAAAAACGCGATAGACAATTTTTTTAGACTTGCTGAAGAAATGAGGGCACGCATCTCTGAACATACCAAATACTTCTGTGCTTCAGAGAATATTGCGAATTACCTTCAAAAGTTTATTCTCTATCGGAAAAGGAAAGTATTCTTCGGAACTAAAAAGTTGAGCGATATAACGAATTATTTCAATAAACATAAAGATCTGGGTCAATTCCTCTTGCCTTGCTCAGATACTGGAAATAATGATGCTTCTGACTTTTTAAAAACCACAAAAATTAAGTTTGTTGAAGCTCATATGTATCGAACAGTAAGTGCGGATTTATCTGATCTTAAAGACATTAAATATGATATCTTGGTCTTTTTCAGTCAGTTAGATGTCAAATCCTTATTTGATAATTTTCCTGATTTCGTACAAGAAAAGACTCGAATAGCCGCCTTCGGAAATGCGACAACCAAAGCCGTACTAGAGGCTAATCTTATCTTGGATATTCAAGCTCCAACAGTAGAAACGCCATCTATGACTATGGCCTTGGAAGAATATCTCAGAGTCAGCAATAAATAAGTTAATTGAACCTGCCATTGGAAAAATTCGTTGAATCACTGGCTTTAAGAATATTGGAAAAAATTCCCGGAATGGAGGCTCATTCCAAAATGGCACCTTTCCCAGAAAGGCTTAAAGAATTACCTTCTTTGGATCATCAAGTTGCTGCAGTCATGATCGTTCTTATGGAAGTAGACAATCAAATCTGCTTCCCCTTAATTCAACGCAATCCCTCATCCACTTATGATCCTCATAAAGGTCAATTTGCACTTCCTGGGGGAAGACAAGAAACTTCAGATCCTAATCTGGCCTTCACTGCCTTAAGAGAAGTTGAAGAAGAAATTGGAATTGCAAGCGAATCTATTCAAATAATCGGCAGTCTATCACCACTTTACATTCCTGTAAGTAAGAATTTAGTATACCCCTTCATTGGTTGGCTAAGAGAAAATCAAGAATTCAAAAAACAAGATTCTGAAATTCACGAAATTTTTAATTGTTCAGTTCAAGAATTTCTT
>JBDSHL010000392.1:0-9379 GCA_039918515.1 Saprospiraceae bacterium
ATAATCAGGTCCAATTTGCAATACAGGACCAGTTCCACATGATGCAAGACACTCTACTGTTTTTAGGGTAAACAATTTATCAGAAGTTGTATCACCAACTTGAATTCCAAGTTGATCTTCCATGTAATGAATTAACTCTTCAGCACCTAATGTGCAACAAGGTCCAGTTCGACATACTTCTATTACATATTTGCCAACAGGTTTAACATGATACATAGTATAGAATGTTGCGACTTCGTAAACTTCAATATGTTGTATTTCGAGAATTTCTGCAATTTCATTCATAACATCAACAGGTAACCATCCATGTTCAGCTTGTGCAAGATGCAAAGCAGGAAGTAGAGCAGATTTCTGACGAGATTCAGGAAATCTTGTTCTAAGTTTATTAATTTCTTGAACTGTATTTCTAGATAAACTTGCCATTTATTTTAATTCACCAATCTTATTTGATTATTACTTATTTATTTTTACTGCTTACAACTTTTTGATCATTAACTATCTAATTCTCCTGCAATAACATTCATGCTACTCATGATAACTATAGCATCAGAAAGCATTTGCCCTTGTACCATTTCAGGAAACGCCTGATAATAGACAAAACAAGGTCTTCTGAAATGTAGTCTATAGGGAGTTCTTCCACCATCGCTAATTAAATAGAATCCTAATTCTCCATTCGCCCCTTCAACTGCTTTATAAACTTCACCTTTTGGTGCTTCAATTTCACCCATGATGATTTTGAAATGATAGATCAGAGCTTCCATGTTGCGATACACTTCTTGTTTAGGAGGTAAATAATATCTATCCTCGTCTGCATGAAAAATACCATTTTCGCATGTTTCTATTTTCTGCATCGCTTGTTCAACAAGTGAAAGGCTCTGCCATATTTCTTCATTTCGTACAACGAATCGATCATAAGTGTCTCCTGTTGTCCCTACTGGAATATCAAATTTGAATTCTTCATAAGAGCAATAAGGATCCGAACTTCTTATATCATAATCAATTCCAGCGGCACGTAAATTCGGTCCTGTAAAACCATAATTTAAAGCTCGTTCAACACTAATGGGTCCTGTGCCAATTGTTCTATCCATGAAAATTCGATTGCGGCTTAACAGGTTTTCAAATTGTCTCCAGACCTTTGGAAACTCTATTAAAAACGTACGTGTTAAATCAAAAACTTTAGGAGTAAAATCTCTTTCAAATCCGCCGACCCTTCCCATATTAGTGGTGAGTCTTGCTCCACAAATTTCTTCATAGATTTCGTATATTTTTTCTCGCATTTGATATACGTATGTAAATCCTGTCAATGCACCTGTATCAACGCCAAGAATACTATTACAGATTAAATGATCAGCAATTCTAGCCAATTCCATAACCATTACACGCATGTAATCAACCCTTTTAGGAATTTCAATTTTTAAGAGTTTTTCTACGGTTAAATGCCATCCAATATTGTTGATTGGCGCAGAACAATAATTTAATCTATCGGTAAGCACAGTGATCTGATAAAAAGGGCGACGTTCCGCTATTTTTTCAAATGCTCGATGTATATATCCAATAGTTTGCTCACCACTTATTATACGTTCACCATCCATTTTTAGCACGTTTTGAAAAATTCCATGGGTAGCTGGATGCGTAGGCCCTAAATTTAATGTACTATAAGGTATTTCCGGCATATCCGGATTCAAAAACTCTGCTTTATATTCTAAATTAGTTTTCATCGTTATCGTCCAAAATGAAAATCTGATTTGTCTTGTCTATATGGATCTTCCAATGGAAATTCCTTTCTCATTGGAAAGTCAGTCATTTCATCCATGTTCAATATTCTTTTAAGATTCGGATGTCCCAAAAATTGAATTCCATAAAAGTCATAGGTTTCCCTTTCCATCCAATTGGCTGCGGCATATATTCCTGTAAGGCTTGGAAGTTCTGGTTTTTCGATGGGTGCAAATACTTTGAATCTAATTAAGATTCTATGTGTCATACTTTGAATATGATAGACTGCTCCAATTTCTTTTCCTTTATTATCTGGGTAATGAACACCACACAAAGTCACTAAATTATTGAATTTATAAGTTAAGTCTTTATAAAGGAAATTTACCAATTTATATAACTGATGAACAGGAACCTCTGCAGTTAATACTCCATAATTATCCTGCTGAACCTCGAAGACAGATCCAAGATTAGTTTCAATATAGCTTATTATTTCTTCGTTTGTAATTGACATACTACTTAATCATGTATTCTTCCATCAACTTCTTATATTCTTCAGAATTCCTTCTTCTTATACTTTCTTTTCCTATTAAATCCTGAATACGCATGACACCATCTATAATTTGTTCAGGTCTTGGAGGACAGCCTGGAACATAGACATCTACAGGAATAATTAAATCAATTCCTTGCAATACACTATAAGTATCGAATATTCCACCGCTTGAGGCACAGGCTCCTACGGCTATTACCCATCTAGGTTCCGCCATTTGTTCATATACTTGTCTGAGTACTGGACCCATTTTCTTGGCTATGGTACCCATTACCATCAATAAATCTGCTTGTCTAGGCGTAAAACTCATTCTTTCAGAGCCAAATCTGGCTAAATCATAATGAGAAGCCATCGTCGCCATAAATTCTATTCCACAGCAGGAAGTAGCAAACGGTAAAGGCCAAATGCTATTTTTACGAGCAAGTCCAACTACACTATCTAATCGAGTTGCAAAAAACCCTTGACCCTCTACTCCTGGAGGTGCTTCAGTCATTTGTATTTGCGAATTCATAGTCTTCTGCATTTATTTCTAATCGTTATCGTCTCTTGTTTCCCAATTTAAGACTCCTTTTCTGAGTACATAGTAGAAACCAGCCATGAGTAAAGCTAAAAAAATTACTATTTCAATGTATCCAAACCATCCAAGTGCTTTAAAATTAACTGCCCAAGGGTATAAAAAAATTATCTCGACATCAAACAAGACAAACAAGATGGCTGTCATGAAGTACTTGACAGAGAATGGATTACGAGCGTTACCAACACTATCCAATCCACACTCAAAGGTATCATCATGACGCTTTCCACTTGCTTTTGGGCCAAGCATATGAGTTGCCAATAAAGTTATTATGACAAAGCTTGCTGCAACTAAGAACTGAAGCAGTATTGGAAGATAATCGAAAGGAACATGTTGATTAAGCATAATAATCCTGTATTCGCGGCAAAGATAAGCTCAGTGTGCTTATATTAATAAGGAAATAAAGCTTCTATTTCTGAAATTGTGGAATTTTATTTAAGGTTTGTTCCAAATTGAAATTAGACAGACAGGTTAATCCTGCAGAAGCACTTTTTCGGAAATATATATTTATTTCGAATTATAAAAAATAGTCTATTTAAATAGTTAGAATTTAAAGAATAACATTATAATAAGGTTGAACTATGAACAAATATGAAACTATTTATAAATGGATTCCTAAGAATATTCGGCTTTAGTTTATATCACTAAATATTTTAACCAAGTGGAGCCAAATTATCCTTTTACTGATTAAGTGTATCAATGATTGCCTATTACATATACTTATAAAATCATATAAGAGATTGGAAATAGAATTATAAAATAATACAGTAAATATAATTTTTGAATTTAACTTATCGAGCTTTAATGAAACTTACAAAAAATGAATTCTGTTAAAAAAAGGATTATTAATGGCAAAACCAATTCATAAGGTAAAACCTCTATTTCGTCAATACTTTAAAGCCTTTCATCAATTAAATATACTTATCTAAAGGTGTATATTTACTTTTACACTTGCTCAAAAACGATTTTCATATGCAAATTACAAAACCTGCTCAATTCAAATTTTTCAATTTAATTTTAACTTCGGTACTTATCTTTCTTTGCGTTGATATGTTCTCACAAGATCAATCAATTTTAGGAAAAATAAAAGATGCAAGAAGCAACATTGGAATAGAAGATGCAATTATCACACAAGTGAATGGAACTGCTCAATGTAAGACAAATTATTTAGGAGAATTCACATTCCATTGGAATGGAATATTTCCAATTAAGGTTGAAATTAAATCACTTGGTTATGAATCTAAGAATATTGAATTAAATAATTTTGACTTTATTGAAATTGCATTGGACGAAAAATTAGAACAGCTTCAAGAAGTATTAATCGTAAGTGGGTATAATACCATTCAAAAAAAGGTAGATTTCAGTGGAGCAGTAGCGAATATATCAAGTCGCCAATTATTGGTTCGTCCTTCGATAAGTTTTGATCAGTTGCTGGGAGGAATGGCTCCTGGTCTAGATGTTATTCAGCCTTCCAATATTCTAAATAATACTCCAGTTGTAAGGATTAGAGGAATCAGTTCAATAACTTCAGGAATTTTTCCATTAATTGTGGTAGATGGTGTTCCTTTATTTACTGGTGCGATTGGTGGAATAATAGGAAACAATCCTTTGGCAGATATTAACCCAAATGATATCCAAACTATTGATATTTTAAAAGATGCTTCGTCTTCAGCAATTTTTGGATCAAGGGCTGCTAATGGAGTAATGGTTATCACGACAAAAAAAGGTAAAAAAGGTCGTGCGAAAGTGAATTATAATAATTGGGTTAGTATAAGTACTCCTTATAACTTACCAGAATTACTTGGGGCTGAAGATTATGTTATGATCAAAAATGAAGCCATGAAAAATTCTGGCAGGGAACCTGGATATAAATTAATGTATGATAAAGATGGCGTACTTATTAATACTTCTTGGTATGATGTAGCTTATCGCCCAGGAATTTCTCATGCTCATCATCTTAGTTTTTCAGGTGCAAGTAATTCAACAAATTATTATTTTTCATTTGGTTACGATAACCAAAATAGTTTTATAAAATACAATAATTTTCAGCGATACACTACACGATTAAATATTGAGAATCAAGTTAACAAATATTTCAAAGCTGGAGCACATATTGCATACTCTAATGGCTTTAATAAAGGACCAATTACTGGGGCTATACCTAGCAATACGCTTTCATCTTCAGCCTATAATTCTCAATATATTCTAAATGAACCTTTGGGAAGGATGACCTATGTATTACCTCCCAATGTTCCCGTATATAATTCCAATGGGTCTTATAGTATTCAGAATGGCCAAAGTGTAGGTTACGGCTTGAACAATCCAAGTACCATAGGTACCATTAATGCTTACAATCTTGCTTGGGTTCAAAAAAATGATGTTAATACTTCTGAAAATAATAATCTTACTGGAAATATTTTTGGAGAAATAAGTTTTACATCAAATCTTAAATTGAGATCTTCCTTCGCAATAAATAATTTATTGAATGAAAATACTTCATTTATGAATCCAATTCACGGAGGTGGCGCTTCGTCCAATGGAATTGCTACAAATTCAATTGCTAAATATTATAGAAAAGATTTAGTTAATTTACTTAGCTATTCATTTAATTTAAATAAAGTTCACCATGTAACTTTTTCATTAGGTCATGAACAAATTAGAACTACCATTAATAGTTGGGGTGCTGAACGATCTAATATTACCGATCCCTATTATACTGGATATCAAGGTGGATTTGTCAATATTGCACCTACTGGTAATACATTAACAGAAAATACTTTACTTTCCTTCTTTTCAAATATTAACTACGACATTAATAAAAAATATTTTCTAAGCCTAAATGTTAGAAGAGATGGGCTTTCTGCATTAGCGGAAGGAAACAAATTTGGTAATTTTGGAGGAGGATCAATAGGATGGAATATGTACAACGAATCTTTTTATAAAAATTCTTCTTTTCCAGAATATATAAATAATCTTAGGTTAAGAGCAAGTTATGGATTAGTTGGTAATAGTGAAATCGGTGATTATCCTTCAATTGGTGCATATACATCATCGACCTATGGTGGAAATCCAACTTTAAAATATGCTCAAGTTGCAAATCCTGATCTCAGGTGGGAGACGAGTAAAAAACTAGACTTGGGATTGAACTTTTCCTTAGCAAATGAAAGAATCTTTGTAGATTTTGATTATTTCAAAAACAATATTGATGGATTAATACTCAAAGCGCCACAATCTCTAAGTTCTGGAATTCCGGGCAATTTTATTAATGCCAATGTAGGAAGTATGTATAATAAAGGGATTGAATTAGGAATTAATTCAAGTTTACTTAAAAATAAAAACCTAAAATGGGATCTTGGGGTAAACTTCGCTACACTTACCAACAAAGTAACTTCCCTTATTAGTGATGTATATGTTCCCAGTGTTTTCGGAGTACAAAATATGACCAGAGAAGGTTTCTCTATAGGTTCAATTTTTGCAGTGCCTACAATGGGTGTCAATCCAGATAATGGATTAATGGTATTTATAAATAATGAAGGAAAAGCTGTACAATACAATCATATTGGTTCTCCGAGATGGACCTATCTTGATGGATCTGCAGCTCCTGCTATCGACAATTACAAAGACGGAGTAATTCAAGGGCCATCCCTTCCTAAATATTTTGGCGGATTAAATAACAATTTTAGCTACAAGAATTTTGAATTAAATTTTAATATCACCTTTGCCGGAGGGCATAAGTTATATAATGGAACAAGAGCTACAAATTCAGATCAGCGTTACTTCAATAATGGGACATTTATTCTTGATAGATGGACTACTCCAGGACAAAAAACCGATATCGCTAAATTACAATATGGTGACAATGTTTCATCTGGCTTTTCTTTCTCCGCAACTTCAAAGGTTGAAAAAGGTGATTATGCAAAACTTAAAAATATAGTATTCGCATATAATATACCACTCAATAATTCAAAAATTGGTTCACAGATTTCTTCCATGAGAGTTTATGCTCAAGCTGTCAATATTTTTACATTAACAGCTTATAGAGGAAGTGATCCGGAAATATCCATTAATGGTAATTCAATCAATTCGGGAAAAGATCAGAACGTTCCTCCTAATGCTAAAGTTTTCTCTGTTGGATTAAATGTTGGATTCTAATTACAATTTTTTAATGATTATCAAATTATATCGTATGAAAAACTTGCTCCTCCTATTAAGCATTTTATTTTTTACACTTTCTTGCAATAAAGATTTTTTGAATACAGTTCCTAAGACAAGTATCGAAGAAAGTCAAGCTTTCAACACACCTAATCAGATCATTGCTCATCTCAATAACTTATATGGTCAACTTCAAAATCCAATATTTTATGGAGGCCGATATATCATTTTTAATGAGCAACGCGGTGACGAATTTGGTCAGAATGATGGAAATGCTGCGACAGGTTCTGCTGTATGGAATCAGAACGTAGCGTCTACCAATGAATATATTAACAATGTTTGGTCAGCAGCATATACTGCTATTAATTCTGCGAATATTCTTATGAGCAATTTAAACACTACAACAGTCATTAGTGATAGTCTTGCAAAAATTTACATAGGTGAATCAAAATTCGTGAGAGCTTTGGCTTATTTAAGCTTATTGCAGACTTATGCTAAGCCATATAATGTAGATAAATCTGCTCTTGGAGTTCCTTTAAGGCTAACTCCAATTACAAGTTCAGGATTTAATGATCTAGCAAGAAGTTCTGTTGAAGAGGTTTATATACAAATTATAAAAGATCTCGATGAGGCTGAAAAAGATTTACCTGTCTCTAATACAAGTTCCTATTTAAATACTACGCATGCAATAAAATCTTCAGCTATTGCTTTAAAAACAAGGGTATACCTTAACCAATCTAATTATAATAAGGTTATTGAGGAAGCCAATAAAATCGTTTCTAATACAAGTCCTTTTGTTTACAACAATAATGGAATAACATTAAAACTTGAATCTTCATTTGCTCAAATTTTTTCTGGATCTTATACAGGCTCCGAATCTATTTTTTCAATAGCGTTTGCCAATACTACTACTGAAACACCTCCTTCACAATTTTCATTGGCCTTTAATTATAATGTTCAGCCCATCATTTTCCTTGCAACTGCTGGAATTATAAGTGATCCAACATTTTCTGATTCTAAAGATTCAAGATCTCTTCTTATTGGTTTGGACAAAGCTAATCATAAAATTTTGAAAAAATTCACAATCAATACTGCACCCTTTAGAGATTACGTCCCAGTAATTCGATATGCCGAAGTGTTGTTGAATTATGCAGAAGCCTTAGCTCGAACTAATCAATTAAATCAGTCCATTGAATTATTAAAGGCCGTCAGAATTCGTTCTAATGTTAATTATCAATTTGCCTCAGATGACATAGTAGATTCTGATAAATTAACAAATACTATTCTAAAGGAAAGAAGAATAGAATTGCTTGGTGAAGGGTTTAGATTACAAGATTTGCAAAGATTACAGAAAACCCTTCCTGCTAAATCGGGCAGCATTGGAACAGCACCAGAAGTCCCTGTCACTGCAAAAAATTACATCTGGCCTATTCCAAGTGGTGAGTTATCTTCTAATAAACTTTGCTTGCCTAATTAAACCCAAATAAGTAAGTTGCTTATTTATTATGATCTATGAATGATGTTACAGTTGATTTTTTAGTTCTCGTCTTATTCAATTGTGATTCTCTATGAGTAACTGAATTAGCAGCAATTCCCTTAATTGTTTTTTTACATTCAGGGCTTTGGCAATTGCACTGAAAACTCTCTGCTAGTTCATCTAGAAAAGTGGAATAATCTAATGTGAGTTCTTCTCCTTTATGAATTAGTCGGGAAGCAATGACATTAAGGCCATCATAATGAGTATTTGGAGAACAACTATGATTTTGAGGAGACCATTCGGTTGGATTATCATCCCACAAACAATATATCTGATCGCTTATCGGATACGCATATTGCCCAAATGATCTTTTGTCTTCAGGGTTCCAATTCTTTTTCACAAATCTCTTGGTAACAAATCGTTGAGATTTTTCTTCTCCTTTGAATATAACTTGTGATTTGCGAATATTATTTATGGCATACATTCCAAAACCACTAATCGAATTACCCTTTATTTCATAAATCTTACGACTTGATTCATGTCTTGCCATTCCTTCAGCAATAATATGGCGCAGAAAACCTTCCTGCCCTATACCATCATAAGCAAGAATATAATCTGCTGATCCTTCATATCCTTTATTATAAAATACTGAACAAGTAAAATTTATTTCAAGAAAATATATTTCACGATTGCTATTGATTCGAAAATCTAATCTTGCATAACCTACTCCATTGAAGCCCTTAAAGATCCTTTCTGCGGCATCCCGCAAACCTAATTCTAACTCCAGATCATCACATGCCTTATTACTTTCTGGATGAAGTTCACTGGTCTTTAAAGCATAAGTTTTATAACTAAATCCTTCCGGAAAAATATATTCAACTGGAGTATAACTTATGCATTCTTTCTCCTTATTTGG
>JBDSHL010000393.1:0-3859 GCA_039918515.1 Saprospiraceae bacterium
AAATAGTTCTGATCAATAAAGGAAAAAATGTTCTGAGTGGACCTGTTCAAGATATTCGTCAGCAGTATCGAGAAAGTTTATTCGAAGTCGAACTTGATAAGCAAATTGATCCTAACTTATTATCCGATTTCAAGATCATTGAGAATGATGAGCATAAAATTCAAGTTAGATTGAATGATACTCAAAACTCAAATCAACTGCTACACAAAATAATTGAATGTGGCGTAATCATTCGTTCATTCAAAGAAGTTCTTCCAACCTTTAATGATATTTTTATTAGAACTGTAAATGAAGCTAGCCATGAGTAAATTAGGAATTATAATCAATAAAGAATATATTACTCGTGTTAAGAATAAGAAATTCATCATTACAACATTGCTTACACCCTTAGGATTTCTTATATTTTTTGTTGTAATATTCTTGTTGATGAGCAATGAAAGCGATAAAAATTATCGAGTAATTATTTCAGATCAGAGTAATACGAATATCACCTTACCTGATAACAGTAAAAAATTTACTTTTACAAAATCTATTGATCCTCTAGATTCGTTAAAGGCTAGATATTGGAGAGGTGAAACAGATGCCATTCTTGTATTGCCCAAGTTCGCTGGAGTAGATGTCAAGAATTATACCGCATACTATTATTCAGATAAAACTTTGGATATAGAAATGGAATCCAAATTGAGTAACTATCTGGACAATAGTTTTCGGAATTTAAAAATGCAATTATTATCACTCGATAAAAACCAATTAGAAAAAATAGAAACGAAAATCAGTATAGATCCTGAACCCATTTCAGAGAATATATCGGATCATTCTGAATACACATCCAAAATTGCCACAATGTTAGGTGGCGCTATGGGATATATTATTTTTTTCATTATTTTTCTTTATGGTGCAGGGGTAATGAGATCTGTTACTGAAGAAAAAATAAATCGTATTGTAGAAGTTGTAATTTCCTCTGTAACACCCACTGAACTTATGCTTGGCAAAATAATTGGAGTTGGCCTAGTTGGTTTAACGCAAATACTCATTTGGATTGTTCTTATGCCGGTAGTTTATTTTATTGGGATATCAATTGCAGGAATACATGTCAACGACTTACAACAGATGGCAAGTCAAATGCCTCATGATCAAATGCAAAAGGCAGATGAAATTCAATTTGTAGTAAGAGAATTAATGAACCTTAATTGGTACAAAATACTTGCGGTCTTTATCCTTTATTTTTTGGGTGGATTTTTTATATATGCGGCCATGTTTGCTGCGATTGGAGCAGCTGTTGGAGATGACATAAATGATTCACAATCCTTAACGATGTTTGTTTCTATTCCTATATTATTGGGAATGTATGCTATGTTTTCGTGTATTAGAGAACCTGACAGTAAATTAGCATTTTTTGCAAGTATATTCCCACTTTGGTCACCAATAGTCATGCCTGCGATGATCCCTTTTGATGTCCCTTGGTGGCATTTATTGATATCTGTCGTTATTTTATTTGGATTTGCTTATTTTATTATTTTTCTAGCAGGTAGAATATTCCGAACAGGAATTCTACTATATGGTAAGAAGGCGAGTGCTAAAGAAATATTGCGATGGATGTTTGTTAAGCAGTAGGGGTTAGGCTGTAGGGGTTAGGCAGTAGAGGTTTAGGTATTAGGCAGTAGGGGTTAGGCTGTAGGGGTAAGGAATAAGGTAAAAGGAATAAGTAGTAAGTGCTTAAAGTTCATAACTCATAGTTCATAACTCATAGTTTATAATTCATAACTCATTATTATTTTTATCTAATATTAGAATGTTTGAAATAAATTTTACCATTAAATTATAAAGTAATTTAATTTTGAAAATTAGTGGATTTACTTTCATGCGCAATACGGATAAATTCTATTATCCATTGGCTGAATCCATTTTATCTATTCTTCCTCTGGTCGATGAGTTTATTATTGCTCTTGGCAAAGGAGATGATGACGATGAAACCGAAAAAATAATTCAATCCATAAGTTCTGATAAAATAAAAATTATTCATACACTCTGGAATATAGAAAAATTTCCAAGTGGAACGGAATTTGCCCATCAGACCGAAATTGCTAAATCTCATTGCACAGGAGACTGGTTATTCTATCTTCAATCAGATGAAGTCGTTCATGAAAAGTATATCGAATTGATTCAAAACTATTGCAGATATTATCTACATGACAGGGATGTTGAAGGTTTTCTATTTAAGTATGTGCATTTTTTTGGAGATTACAATCACTTCATAGAATCGCATGCTTGGTATCCCCAAGAGATTAGAATAATTCGAAATCTTCCAGAAATTCATTCTTGGGGAGATGCCCAGTCATTTAAGTTTATACAAGATTTCGATGGGCTAAATTTCCACCAAAAAATGAATACACGATCCTTACATGTGATTAAAATTCCAGCTGAAATATATCATTATGGATGGGTTAGGCCTCCTCAACTTATGCAATCAAAATCCAAGGCCATGAATAAAATGTATCACAATGAAAATAAAATTGAAGAAGAATATTCCAGAAAATCCTTCGATTTTGATTATGGTTGTTTGAATTCCTTAAGCATTTTTACACAGGATCATCCTTTGGTGATGAAAAATTTTATTGCGAATTTTAATTGGAAAGACCAATTACATTATGAGCCGAATTACAAAGTCTCTCGCGAACTTATGAAACATGAAAAACTTAAGTATCGGATTCTTTCTTGGATAGAAAATAATTTGCTAAACGGTAAATTGATTTTCGGGTATAAAAACTGGACAATTCTTAAAAATAAATTTAAAAGATAATCTACTTTACCTTTATAAAAGTGTTGGAATTCATCTCAGAATCTAAATGAATAGAATCTCCTTTATAACAATACAATCGAAATCCATAGTTAAATTTTGGAAAGTGGAAAATCAAACTATCTGCAGTCAAATCATACTTATATCTAATATTAGGGTTCTCCTGCAGAAAGATTACACTATCCTTTTCTAATTTAAAATCAGCTGATTGGCTTAATTTGTTTTTCCACGTTCCTAACATAAAGGAGTTTTCTAATGGAATTGGATCTTGAGTTGCTACTTTCTTTTCATTCTTACAAGAAAATAACAATAAAATTACAAGAACGAAAGGTATGTTAAAATATTTCATAAGACAAAAATAGTTGTTTTATGGAAATTAGATTATTTTTTTTTCTTAATATGTACATTGTCAATAATTACCGTGCTTTAGAAATGTGTTATTCGTCACAAAAACAAGACTTTATAAACAATTATTCTATTTCTGCATTAATAAACTAAAAGAAGAAAGTGCCAAAAATTGATTTCAATAAGGATGTCGTAGAATTAAGCTTTCAGAAACCTGTTCTGTTAGATTTTTGGGCTGAATGGTGTGGACCTTGCAAGATTTTAGGGCCTGTGCTTGAAGAACTTGAAAAAGAGGATAAAGGCAAGTGGATATTAATTAAAATAAACACTGAAGAAGAGCTGGAAATCTCTCAGTATTTTAAAATTCAAAGTCTTCCGAGTTGTAAGTTAATCTATGAAGGCAAAATGGTAGATGAATTTACAGGTGTTCAAACGAAAGCTGTTTTACGTCAATGGTTTGATAAAAATTTTAATTTATTATTTGGAGAAGAAGTAGAAGCACTGTCTGATGACTTTGAAGAAATTATTTCGCAACAAAAATTAATTCCAGATAATGATTTTATGTCTGTTCTAAAGGATTATGTATTGGCTCATCCAGAACATGAGCTGGCTTCTCTTTATTTAGCGAAGCATGAAGCCTTTTATCATCCTACAGCTGCTAAATCCAGATTGGAATTATTATCTCCAAATAAAAATGCTATTGACCTCCTACCATAC
>JBDSHL010000394.1:0-3408 GCA_039918515.1 Saprospiraceae bacterium
TGCTTCTTTTTCACAATGCGTATTTCCTCTGTCATATTTTACTTTAATAGTATATTTACCCGAACCTCTTGCCTGGGCGATAAGTCCATTTTGTGAAATAATAGTACCTTTATCTGTTGACCATTCATAAGTAATATCTGGACCTCCGCTTGATCCGGTTGCAAACAAATCGAATATATCAGATGAGCATTTGGGCTTTAAGGGAATAACAAGCTTAGCTATAAGATCTACAATTTCAACTTCAACTTCGTCTTCATCCACACACTTCTCATATAAGGCAATGTCATCTAAGGCAAAATCATTTCCAAATCCAACGCCACTTAATTCTGATACACAGATGTTAGCACTTGCCGAAGTAGCTTTGAAACAAGCCATCATAAGAGCCCAATCACATAAACCTCCAACTTGCCCACCACCAATACTAGTTCCATTCACACTTATGTCGAGAATCGAAGGAGAGACTGGAAATACATTCATCGAATATAATTCAAATTGATAAGAATTTCCAGGGACTACAGCTACAGTCTGACACCAAACTTTTTTTCCTGACTGTGTTGACCCATCCACTAGCCACATATTTCCGCCACCAGAAGTATGATCTCCACAAGTCTGAAAGCCAGAATTATAATCCTTGGGATTAGTAGCAATTGCAACATCATTTGGACCGAATCCCTGGCCTAGCATCTTGAATGCATATTCTGTTGAAAATCCAGCGAATCCGCCTTCAAAATTCCCATTTATGATAAGATTAATGTTACTCACAACTTCAGCTGACAGCTTGAACTTATATCTTCCTGGAGTTTTGGTAGTTACCATTGGGTCTAAGACTTTCGAATTACTTAGTCCAATGGTAGGTGTCCATTCGTATTTGGTAGGATTGCCATTGATGGAACCTTGCAATTGAATCATTATAGTTGGATCACAAGTAAATTGGTCTGGACCTGCATTTACAAGTCCTTTGCAGTTTTGAGCAGAAACGAATAAAGGGAATATTAAATATAAAAAAAAGAAGATTATACCAAAAGAGCGAAAAAATACAGTCAGATTTCCTTTATTAAAATGTTCATTCATTGGTTTAATCAATTGTTGTAGCAAATATACTAAATGCGTATCAAATATTCAATAAATACTTATGTTATAAGCTATAACAACAGATAAGGTTGACAAGTTCAATTCATTAAATTGGTGTCTTAAGCTCCTTTCTAAGTATGTATCAATTGTATTGATTAACAATTAGTAAACATCTTAGGATAAACGATTAAAATTTTCACGCTCACATTTTCAATAAGTAATTAACGGAATTATTAATTAGGTAAGAATTGAATTGTTTAACTAGATTTGCAAAGTATATATATGGTTTGTGGTATTTTAGTAATGAGCGATTAATTATTTTATGAAGTTTTGGTATCTTTTTTTATTCTTAGTATTGGCAATGAACTTTTGTACTTCTGACAAAAGTAGTTCATCCATTCCTCTAGAAAAGTTAGGAGATATTATGGCTGATATTTATAATATGCAAGCGGTTTACGAATCTTTGCCATCATCAGTAAAAGACAGCATGGTGAACAAATCTAAATTGGATATTCTGAATAGATATCAGGTAACTGATTCGCTATTTAATATTTCACTTAATGATTATAATAAAAATGCTAAAGCGTTAATCAAACTTGAAAAGCGAATTAAATTAATATTATTACAAAAGATTGAAGTAGATTCAATACAAAAAGAATTCAAAAAGACTTTAATAGATTCATTGAATTAATAATTTATTAATATGACTGATCAACAGGAGAACCTTGAGTTAGGTAATTTTGCGACCGATATGGCGATGAATCGAGTAAAGGTATTAGTAGTTGATGATGAGCTAGATACTTTAGAGTTCCTTGAATATCATCTTAAATTGTATAAATTTGAAGTAAGAATTGCCCCAAATGGTATTTTTGCATTGGACATACTGAAAGAGTTTGAACCAGACATCATTTTATTGGATTACATGATGCCCGAAATGGATGGCTTAGAGTTCTTGGTACATTATAAGAAGTCTTACACTTCTTCATCTGCTTTGATTGCATTTTTAACTGCAAAAAACTCAGATGAAGCTCAGATTGAAAGTCTTGACTTGGGAGCAGATGATTTTATTTCAAAGCCGATCAAGCCAAATGTATTGATAAGTAGAATGAATGCCTTATTAAGAAGAAAGCAAGTATTAAATAAATTAAGCAAGAATGAGCCCTTGCATTTTGATAATGTGATTATTACTCCTGAGTCATTCTCAGTGTTCGTGGGAGGTCATGAAATTAGTTTTCCACGAAAAGAATTTCAACTCTTATATTTACTAGCAGAAAAGCCAGGAAAAGTTTTCAGGCGAGAAGAAATTTTAAATCTCATTTGGGGTGAAGAAGTACTGGTTGGAGAAAGAACAGTAGATGTTCACATTCGCAAAATCAGAGAAAAATTAAACGATCGATTTATCAAAACAATTAAGGGAATTGGCTACAAACTCGAATTTTAGAATGAATACCTCTGCTCATTTAAGCAGACTTTCTTTCATCACCGCACTAATTTGTTCCTTATTAATGGTCTTGTTTTTCTATGGATTAAATCAGCTTGGATTTTTTAAAGTTGAATTGTATTACCTATTTATTTTTTATTTGTTAAATTTGAGTTTGTCCTATTTGTTAATTCGTTATATGCTCATGGGATATATACAGCGCAGACTAAAAATTATTTACAAGCTTATAAATGTAGCAAGTAACAAACCCGGTTCAATATCTAATGCTGAAAATGGTTCTAAATCTGATTTCGATTTTGTAGAAAATGATATTGAAGAATGGTTGAAGCTTAGAAATGATGAGAAATCTGCCATGATTGAATTAGAAAAATATCGCAAGGAGTATATAGGTAATGTCTCCCATGAATTGAAAACACCTATTTTTAATTTACAAGGATATTTGCAAACATTAATTAATGGAGGCATTCATGATGAATCTGTTAATATGAAATTTCTCAACAAAGCTATGTCCAACGCTGAACGACTACAAATAATAGTGGAAGATCTTGAAGCCATCTCTAGAATAGAATCAAAGGAATATGAAACAGAATTTAGGGAATTCGATATCAAGATTTTAAGTCAAGAAGTATTTGATGATCTTAGTTCTAAAGCGAATGAAAAAAATATTCGATTGGTATATAAATCAGAAGAAGAAAAGCCTATGGTTGTAGTAGGAGATAGAGAACAAATTCGACTTGTCTTAACAAATTTAGTTCAGAACGGGATTAAGTATGGAATTAAAAATGGATTTGTCAAAATCAGAACTTATGATGTTGATTCAAAAGTTCTTATAGAGGTAGCGGATAATGGAATTGGAATTCCTGAAGAATCGCTTTTAAAGGTTTTTGATAGATTCT
>JBDSHL010000395.1:0-5766 GCA_039918515.1 Saprospiraceae bacterium
AACAGGCTATTTTGATGGTAATTTCAAAGTCCGAATAATTAATCGGAGTCAAGGGGTGAATTATTCTGAACGACCTTATAGAAGCTTTGCATTGTTAGGCGACATAAAATTTGATTTGGGTAACAGAGATTTTGATAAAGATTTTGTAGCCGTTGGAGTGTATTTTTTGACGGACAAAGCTCAGGCTGTTGATTGGACAAAAAATGAAATAGGATTCACTTTTTCCTTTCAAAAAAGGTTGAATAAGATTAAACGCACTTATTTAGGAATTGGAATGGGACTTGGCGTATTGCAAAGATCATTAAGTTATGAGAATATTTTCTTTCAAGATCAATTCAATGGATTGGATGATTTCAACGGTACTAGTTCGGAGATTCTTCCTCAAAATATTTACAATTCTGGTGACTTAAAAACAGGCATTCATTTGGCTAGCAATATTAGTCGCAAATGGAATATTCAAACTGGAGTTGGTCTTCATTATTTCTTAAAATCAAATTTTTCATTTTATAAGAATCAGGATGATATAAACTATATTGGATCAAGATCCAATGATGCATTTCCAAGAATTAATTTTATAACTAATTTTTCATATAAAATTGATGTAGCACAACAATTTTTTCCAAGATTACATTATAGTATTCAAGGGCCGCATCAAATTTTTCAGATTGGATGTAGTTACCGAAAATCTTTTTACAATTTTAATCAGACCGCCTTTCACGCCGGAATATCTTTAAGAAGTGTTGCTTCTGATGCATTTCTGACACCTGTAGATCTGGGATTTTTAATTGGATTTGAAATTAAGAAAGTTGTATTTGGATTTCAATATGATGCAGGTCTTAGAGATGCTAAATCTTATGGGCAATTAACCAATTCATTTGAATTTAGTATAAGCTTAGTGGGGGATTACAATAATCAGAGTTTTATCTGTCCAGAGTTTTAAATTTTCCAAACAATCCTCCCCCCAATACTTCTTGGGGCTTCCATTAATCCTGGACGTGTAGTATAGACTTCATTAAACGCGTTTTGAATATTGAATTGCAAATCCAATTTTGTAAAACTATATCCACATCTAAAATCGTATATTCGATAACCAAAATTATGTTGCTGTCGAAAAGCTTTTGCCCCCGGAATAAATATATCCACTTCAAAAAGCCAATCTATTGCCTCTACATTACTTGTATAATTAAAATTTACTCCGGCAAATAATTTCTTATACTGGAACTCTACATCTATTTTTGCAAGTTGCTTTGAACGATATTTAAGAACATTATTATAAGAAGTAGAAGAGAATGCATTTCGTTGTGCCTTTGAGGCAGTGTCTTGGAGATTAACTGGAACATCCTTCCCTGTAATATCCCATTCTTGAAATCTGGGATTGAGAAATGTAATTCCTCCATTATACACTATTTTTTTATTTCCAAAATCAAATATACCTTGATTGCTTAATTCTAAACCCGAAATTTTCGTATCGCCAACATTTTGAGCTTGATAAAAGAAGCCACTATTATTAATTACTACTGTAAATTCTATCATATCCTGATACTTAGAATAGAAAGTTGATAGATCAATAAATCCTTGATAATTCCCAATCTTCAAACCCTGTTTTATTCCAATTTCAGAACTTTGTCCATATTCAGAATTAAGGTTTTTATTAGGAATTATATTAAACCCGCCTGCACTGGTTCTAATATATTTCTCTGCAAGTGTTGGAAAACGAAATCCTTGCCCTATTGAAGCTCTGAGGAAGCTTCCTCTTAATAGTCTATAATTAATTCCCAGCCTATACACTGGCCTATCTTCAGTAACCGGATTCTTGATGTAATCTGTATCTATTTTTGAAGGACCATTGGTTTGAAATAATTCATATCTAACACCCAAACTAATTATTAAATTTTTAATTGGCTTTTCTTCTATTTGAAGATATGCTGCATAATTATTGTTGCGAAATATCGTATCGCTAAACAAAGGCGCATCTATTCTGAATTGATTAACTAATACACCTGCAGTGAATCCTAATCCTAACTTATTGTATTCTTTTTGAATCTGATATTCTGTAAAAATATTTTCGCTAGTATTAGATTGATTATTGTCGTTGTTATTATTTACATGAAGCCATCGGGTCAATATTCTATGTCTGTAATTTTGGGAAGTAAAATATTGCAGTGAAGGGTCAATATTAAATCTAAGTTTTTTACTGGAACTAAAAGAATTGGGTGAACCTTGATAGGAGCCAATACTATCCCAATAAAAAAAAGACGAGCTTCTTCCTTTATTAAAATTAAATCCCAGTCCAATGATTAATTTATCTGAAATATGTCTTACTACATTGCCACTTAATCGATAATTCTCCTGACCTGTGTTTTTATTAAACGAAACTTCATTTCTATACAAGCCTCCTAATGAAAGGTCGAATATCTTATACTTTTTTCGATGAACAAAAGTAAAAGCAATATCACTTGGAATAACAGAATTCCCCTTGTCTCTGCCCCACCATTCATTATTATTTGTCGGCTTTAGAAAAAAACGAGGAATAAAAGCAATAGAGGTAAATGGTTCAAGACTTGGTTTTATCGTTCTAAAATGAATAATTCCATTCATTGCAGCAGAACCATAAAGTGCAGAAGCTGCACCTTTGACAATTTCAATCTGCCCAACATTCTCCAATGGCAGGTCTCCCCAATTGGTAAAACCGGCATCAGGTTGTAAGATTTGCAAATCATCCATAATCAACATTACCCTACTTCCTGCGCCATAACTATAACCAGAACCACCTCTAATATTGACTTGTCCATCAAGAATCTGTACACCCGGTACTTTATCAATAACTTGGTCAGCTGTAACAGAATTTAAACGCTCGGCATTTATGGGCTTAATTACATCGATCGATATTGGTGATTCTGTTATTGGCTTTTCAAATCTGGAAGTACTTATTTCAGCTACATCTAACAATATGTTGCTTTCTTCCATCGCAAAATCTAAAGTAATTATTTGATCTTTTTGAAGAATTATACTTTTTACAATAGTCTTATAAGTGGAATAGCTTATCAGTAATTCATATCTGCCAGAATTCAAAGTTAGCGCATATCTTCCTTCATTATCGCTCACTGAACTACTCGAATCAGCTATTAATAAGGCTCCTATAATGGGCTCCTTGGTTTTGTAATCTGAAATATGACCTTGAATTATGGACTGAGCATCGAGACTAAAACATAAATTTAAAGCTAATAGTGGAACTGTGAATTTTCTTAGAATACCTAGAAGCATAAGAATGGTTTTAAATAATTTGACTAACTTGCGATCAAATTAGAACAAATATGAAAAAATTATACACATTACTGGCATTTATTTTTTTGGCACAACTAGGTATAGGCCAAAATTGTCTTCCTGATAGCACTTACATCGATTCTACTGGTGGTGTTTATCCAAAGCCTTTGATCCCTGGAGGAACTGGTAAAGGAATATCTAAGATAGCTTGTATCAACAAACCCTATGAATTTGTTTTTACGGTTGTAACTCCAGACACTATTAGACTACAAGGAATTTTACTTAATATAAATTCCATTACAATTGCTACAACTGGTGCTATTTCTAATCTTCCTGAGGGAATTACTTATGCCTGTAATCCACCAACATGTGTTTACCCAAAGAAAACTCTAGGTTGTCTTATTCTTAAAGGAACACCTACTGCAAATAATAATCCTGGCGACTATAAGCCAATTATACACTTATTAATAGGTTCAGTATTTGGCAATTTAGCGGTTGATTATCCCGGAATATTCCCGGGAGAATATATTTTAAAATTATTGGATGAAAATTGTTTTATTGCTACAAAGGACATTAATATTGTGAATGATAACTTTTTTCCAAATCCTTCCGAAGGTTGGATCAACTCAAGAGAAAATAATATACATGATTTAAAATTAACAGATCAATATGGAAGAATTCTTGGAATACAAGATCAACCTATTGATTCAAAGTTTATCTTGAGTAATAATTTGCCTGATGGATTTTATTTATTGTCTTGGAAGTCAAAAAATAAATCTTATATACAAAAGATTATTTTACACCGAAATTAAACTGATAAATATTTTAAAATTATTTGAGTTAAATTAATAAAAAAGAGGACTTAAAAATATTAAGTCCTCTTTTTTATTATTGCAAATAAGATCTATTTACATCTAGAAAAATTATTTATTTATATTGAGAAAGAAGTCCTCCCATTATAGCAAGATTTACAACCCAATAACCAACTGTTATGGCAATGTATTTAAATCCTCTTCGCTCATAAAGTGCAGAAGTTGCTGTAATAGGCAGTAAGAAAAATAAACCTGCTATTACTCCATGAAAAGCTCCGTGTTTGAAAGTTCTGAAGTTATCGGCATATTTAGGCATCAATAACTGCCAGTCAGGATTTGTTATTGGAGTCTCATTCATTCCAGGTTGATTCTGAAGCAAAGAAAAAAGTCCATACTGATGAATAACAATGGGATGTAGAATAAACGCAACCATAAAACTAAAAAGGAATGACAATCCCAAAGTCATACCCATGTTCATCCCTTTCATAGATTCCATGCTCAAACCTGCAGAAGACATCCATGCATTTCCAAATACTTTTGGGTTATACCAGATATATCCCATAACCATTGGCACTAAGGCCGCAATAAAAGTAATTAACCAATTTATTTCCATTATATAATATTTTGTTTTGTTTTCACAAATGTAATCCTTTTTACATATATGACTATTTATAAATGAAAAATTTATGTCAATCTAGGTTAATTGCAATTGGCTTAATTCTAAAAGAAATGAGTATTCCATTGCAATTTCTCGTATTCTTCTAAATCGTCCTGTAGCTCCTCCGTGGCCAGTATCCATATTGCAATACATAATTAAGGGACTTTGATTTATCTTGTTATCTCTTAATTTAGCTAACCATTTAGCAGGTTCCCAATACTGAACTTGAGAATCGTGATAACCAGTAGTTATAAACATAGGAGGATAAGCCACAGGTCGAATATTATCAATGGGAGAATAAGATTTAATGTATTCGTAATATTGGTCAGACTTGGGATTTCCCCATTCATCGAATTCTCCAGTAGTTAAAGGGATTGTTTCATCTAACATCGTACTTAAAACATCTACAAAAGGCACAGCTGAAATAATCCCTCCCCAAATTTCAGGAACCATATTTATTACTGCTCCCATCAAAAGTCCTCCTGCACTTCCACCCATTGCATAAAGTTTGCGTGGATGACAAAATTTATTTTCAATCAAATACTTTCCGCATTCAATAAAATCTGTAAAGGTGTTTTTCTTTTCAAAAAACTTACCGTTTTCATACCATTTTCTACCCATTTCCTGCCCACCTCGTATATGCGCAATTGCAAAAGCAAAACCCCTATCCAATAAACTAAGTCTATATGAACTAAACATTGGATCCATACTTAAACCATAAGAGCCATATCCATATAAAAGCAATGGCCTACTAGCATCTTTCGTAAAATCTTTCTTATAAACAATTGATAATGGAACCGATGTATCATCTTGGGCAATGATCATATGACGCTCTGTAACATAATCATCTTTATTAAAGCTTCCAATTACTTCTTGCTGTTTTAATAATGTGAATTGTCTGGTTACAACATTAAAATCATATGTGCTGTTAGGAGTAGTTAAGGATGTGTAAGTTAGTCTTAATAAATCTGTATCAAAATCAGGATTAATCGAGACTCCGACAAAATAACTTTCTTCTTGAAATGGAATTAA
>JBDSHL010000396.1:0-3950 GCA_039918515.1 Saprospiraceae bacterium
TCGATAATTTATGCCTGTTGTGAAAGTTGAATTAGTCTTATAGATCCCAGTTGCTGGCGTGCTGTCGTATTGATGATCGTACCTTAAGACAATCGAAAAATGTTTATTTATTCCCACTTTAAGTTTAGACTGATTGAGAATTCTGAAATCATTAATGTTATTCACTAAAGGCTGTATGTAAGTAGTACTGCTTAATTCTGATTTTTCCGAAAACCTTATATTAAAAGACAAATAACTACTACTCCTCAAGTCGTGATGTTTAATATTTGGATAAACATTTTCTTTTTCATCTTCATACATTAAAAGTGAGGCCAAATATATTTTTAAATTCTTAGTTTCCACAATTTTAAATCGTGGTCCTGTCCCTATAAGTAACCGTTTTTTAATATTTTGTATTTCATTTTGTTGAAATTGTATAAACGCTTCCCAAGTTAACCATTTGCCTAATTTTAGATTATGTCGAAAATGTAAAAGTCTATCTGAAACCAAATTTGAATTGTCAGATTGAATAAAATTGTAATTTGCAAGAAATAGAAATAGATTTCTCTTCCTGTTTAACTCAACAAATGCATTGGATTCAACAATTAGAACATTAATACTAGAATTAATAAAAGTTCCATTAAGATTTATTTCACCAAACCAACCAGTTGAATCTGAAATAATACGAAACCTTTCTACGTTTACAATCTGAGCAAAACTTAGGCTCCAAAATAGATTAAAAAAGAATAATATTAGGAATCTAATTATTCCAATCCTTGTCATAAAAGTATGGTTAGATTAAAGATAGAATTATTTAATAAATGAATCCATAAAATAATTACTTGACCACATTACCATTGTTCCTTATTTATTATTTAATTTCTCTATTACTTTTTCAAACATGCCTTCAACAAAAGTAGGGATATCATTGATTTTACCACTATGCTTAACATCAGCAACTTTAGTTTTGCCTTGTATAATTTTGAGGTCAATTCTAATATTTCCACCTTCAATATAATAAAGTCCACTGAGGTGATAAGCTTCAGGGAAAGCATCAATGTCGGAATAAATGATGCTTGCTTCAGAGCCATTTGAAGTTACTTTTTGTAAATATTGTTTTGTGGCTAACATGATATCCAAAGTATCCATTCTGGAACCATTATCTATGAAATTATTTCTAATGAAAATCGGCTTAGCTTGAGCAATAGGTATTTTTACATTTTTGTCTACAATACCTATGTCAAAACTTTCCGCTCCGTGTGGTGATGCAAAAATAGGTACCTGAATTTTATCAATATTATTTGCCAATTCAGGAACTTTATCTTTTGCATAATTGAATAATGTAGCAATATCAACACGCTTGTCTTCAGTTAAAGCAAAACCACTCATTCCTAATAATAGACTATAAGTTAGCAAGCCTTGTCCAAATTGACTTGCCTCATAACTAACCTTATCAGCAGCACTACCTGTAAGAATGAACATTCCTGTCCTATCTTTCATTCTTTCTAAAGCTCTAATTTGTGAAGGGTCAAGTTCTCTGGCACCAATATTTTCTAAGGACCTAATCACTTCTCCAGAATGACAAGCATCAAAAATTAGAACTTGTCTTTTGGTGGGATTTATAGTCAACCATTTAGTAAGATCTTCTGAAGAAATGGTATAAGCATCTCTTATGGCTTGTTCGGTCAGATTGTCACTTTTAATATCGGTGGTCAAATAGTAAAACTGGCTTTTTTCGGCTTGCCCATAAGTAGTTCCGTGTCCAGAAAAGTAAACAATCAATAAGTCATTGGCAGTAGCTAAATTAGCAATGTCCATAAAAGCTTTTTCTATATTTTTTTTAGTGGATCGTTTTGCATTATCGCTATTATTGGAAGTTAACAAACTGATGTGTACTCTATCGTCAAAAATTCTACTACCTACTTGTTGCAAGCCATTCGCCATTGCTGCAGCATCTAAATCAGGAAATTTCAAATCTAATTTTTCACCACTATAATCAGAAGTGCCAACGATAACAGCGTATAAATGTCTCTTCCCTTTGAATGAGGTTGTAGCTGTTGTTGAATTAGTATTCTCATTACCCTTACTTCCTGTATTATTAACATAGATTAGTTCATAAGGATTGCTTTTGAGCCAACCCTCTTTATTGTAGGCTCTAAGTGAAATTGTATTGGTATCTGCAAGATAAAATTTATTGAAATTATTCAGATTTATTGCTGGAACCTCAGTATTTCTTCCTTGATTTGCATCTTCAATGACTTCTTTATTGTTTATAAATAAGCTGAGTTTTCCTAACTCTCCACTTCTCACTTTGAGGTGTACTAAAAGTTGTTTATTTTTGATTGATGCATCTATTTCGGGATAAAGATTAACGGAGGTAAATGAGGAAACGTCTCGGATTTCATTTTGCCTAATTTTAAGTACATTACTCAATAATCCTGGTTCGTAATATCTTTCTTTGAGTTGATCGAGATCAATGATTTCTATGCCAACTTTATAATGCATTTTTAGCATGGCATTAGGCGATGCATCAAAAAGTCCATTGGGACTTGTAACAACCCAATCAGAAGAATCTAAAGAAATCAATGTAAGAAGTTCTTTTCCAGTAGCACAGTCCCATAATTTAGAAGAACCATCTGCACTTCCGCTCAATAACATTTTACTATCTGCAGAAAAATTTACAGACATTACTTTGGTCTGATGCCCGGATAATTTAATTATACTTTGGGTCTTATTATTCCAAAGTGTTATCATTCCTGCATTGTCTCCACTTGCAATATATATACCATCCTTTGAGTTTGATACTGTCAATGATTCTTCTCCTACAGTTCCAATAGTTTGCTCTAAATAACCTGTTGCCAAATCCCATACTTCCAAAATTCCACTGAAACAGCCAGTAATAATAGATTTTCCATCGGCTGAAAAGCTCAAAGCATTAATCATTGAAGAGCCTTGAATTGATTTGAGCAAAGTACCTTTTAAATCATAATGCCGAATGACTTTTTCAATATCGCCTGTTACAATTGATCGTCCATCTGGAGCAAAAACTGCTGCATTAATTCGTTCATTCTGTTTGAATTCTTTAATCTTGGAACCATTGATATTCCATAGAGTGGTACAACCTTCATAGCATCCGGTTAGTATCGATTTACCATCGGGTGAAAAACATACGGAACTTATTTTTGAATTTAATTGAAAAGTTTGCAATACTTTGCCATCATTATTACATAATTTAGCTGTTCTATCTTCACTACCTGTCACAAACGAAAGGCCATCCGGAGCAATGGCGATTGAACCAATAGAGGCCTTATGTAGGCCATACGAATTAAAAGTATTATTAAATATATTCCATCTTTTTAATGAACCATCTTTTCCTCCTGTCAAAATTGTTTTTCCATCAGGTGAAAAACTTACCGCAGAGATAACCTTGGCTAGTCCGCTTAAATTTCTTACGAGCTTACCTTGAAAATTCCATTCATTAATTGAAGCTTCTTCTGTTTCTGTTGTGGAAATAAATGAATTTGAATTGGGAGAGATAGAAATTGAACTTAATCCCCAATCATAAGGTTGAAACGAATAGGTCTCTTGTCCCGAAATATTCCAAATTTTAATCTGACCGTCAAAACTTCCAGAAACAATGGTTTCATTGTCTGAGCTAAAGTCACAAGCTAACACTTTGTCTGAATGTTTTATTTTGTGTTTTTGTGTTCCATTTCTATTCCAAAGTATTGCTGTTTTATCTTGACTTGCAGTCAAGATATATCTACCATCATCAGACATTTTGACTTGTGTGATCGCAGCAGTATGGCCAATAAAGGACTGTATCTTGATGCCTAGCAAATTCCAAAGAATGGCTGTATTATCTTCGCTTCCTGTTAATATATATTTACCATCCTTTGAAAAGCAAACGGATGTAATAGCCTTAGAATGAGTTAACGTTTTAATTTTTGTTCCTTTTATATCATATAGAA
>JBDSHL010000397.1:0-7255 GCA_039918515.1 Saprospiraceae bacterium
TCAAACTTTAAATGTCCCATGTATACATACATGAGTGCTGTTCGAGAGAAAGGATACTCAGATTCTGATGAAATCATTAATATCTCATGATCAGAATTTTTTCGAATAAATCTTGCAGCGTTGGTACCAGAAATTCCATTTCCAATAATTACAACCTTCATGTTATTTCTCACTTAAATTATAAAATATTTAATTTATTAATCGATAACATCATTTACCAAAATTAATCCATCAAGTAAATCTATTAAATTATAAAACCTTAAAGACTGTATCAACAACTAATAAATTCAAATAAATTTTTAGATTATTCAAAAGTGAATTTTAGAAGATTGGAAGTATAAATTAATACTTCTTAATTATAAAATTAGCGTTATTTTTTAAACTAAATATGTCTCAATAATTCGAAATGAATAAACTTTTATTTATCTTAAGTTATGGCCTCTTATTATACCACTTTTTCTTTTTCTTCTTTGGCCCTTCATTTAAATCTGGATTGGATGTTCCTTCCTTTGAATTGGAGCTTATATCCGGATTGACAATATTGCTGTTAGGTTTTGATTCACTTTGATCTGTCTGTACCTTATTGACTACATCGGGTTTATTTTCAGTAGGTCGAATACTATTGGGATTTGGATTTTGTGGTCTAGGATTATTTCCTGATTGAGGTTTTTTCTTTTTCTTTTTCTTTCTTATTTCAATTGGAAGTTCAACAGCTCCTGTAACATCAAAATACTGCTCTTCTTTATTAATTTCAACTTGAGGTTCTACAGTTGCGATAATTTCATCCGGCATTTGCCCTTTGTCATTCATTGCTTTGATACGGCGAACTTCTTCTGGAGATAATGGCATTACCATACTTCTTCCTTTCTGAGGTTCATAAAGATAATAAAGCATCCCTTTGAAAATATCTACTTTAACCAAACTTGCGTTGCCATTTTTTGATTTTAGATATTCTACGTCATTTGGATACTTTTCCAATTCTTCAATATACATATCTAATTCATAATTCAAGCAACATTTAAGTCTTCCACATTGACCAGATAATTTGGATTGATTGATGGCGATATTCTGATATCGAGCTGCTGTTGTACTTACCGTTTTGAAATCTGTAAGCCAAGTAGAACAACATAATTCGCGGCCACAAGATCCAATTCCTCCTATTCTTGCTGATTCCTGTCTGGAACCAATTTGGCGCATTTCTATCTTGACCTTGAATTCTTTAGCATATTGTTTGACTAATTCTCTAAAATCAACCCATCCGTCTGCGGTATAGAAGAAAGTGGCTTTTTTCTGATCAGCCTGATATTCTACATCTCCTACCTTCATATCTAATCCGAGACTACGGGCAATTACTCTTGCTTTAATAAGCGCTGGTTTTTCTAAGTTCCGGGATTCGGTCATTCTTTCCACGTCTCTATTATTGGCGCGACGAATGATATCGTTGACTGCACGATCTTCTTTGAAATTCTTCTTTTTCATCTGTAGTCGAACGAGATCTCCCATCAGTGAGACCCTTCCTACATCCCAATTGCCTGTACCTATATCAACTACGACCAAATCACCAGTAGTATATTGATGATGATCTGTCATTTTATAAAAAGTTTTTCTTGCTCCATTTTTAAAGCTAACCTCGGCAAAATGATAGTAGCTAGGATCTTCAATATCCATTACAGTTAGCCAATCAAATGTATTGAGTTTATTACATCCTCCTGTTGAGCAGTGGCCTTTATCACCACATCCAGTAGGTGTGCCAGCACCAGAACTACAGCTTGAACATCCCATTTTCTATATTTTTAATCAGGAATTACGAATAAAACCTGAGAGTCTGATCATATAATCAAGGAGCAAGATACGAATATTTGCATTTCTTTGTATCGCAAAAATACTTTCATCTACCATATCTGTCAGATTCTCAATTACTTGTAAATCTAACCTAACGGCTATTTTCTGAGCATATTCAATTATTTCAATTCCATTTAAATTGTCTAATGCCCCTAATTTAGACTTTAAACAAAGGCTAAGAACACTGGTTAGAAAACTAAAAAACTGCTTCTGTTCATCGCGATTCATGGCAGCCATTTGTTCAATCCATTCCAGAAAACCTAAAGGATCTCCTAGATAGGCCTTTTGGAACATCATTTTAACTAAATCCAAAGTTCGTATAGATTGATCTTCAATCCAATCAAGGCAAAGTGAAACATTCGAATCAGAAGCAATTGCGAATTCTATAGCTTTAGATTTAGATATTCCTTTGGTGTGTACAAGATAATCGGCTACTTCTTCGATTGAAACTGGCTTTAACTTATACAATTGGGCTCTTGACTTAACAGTGGAAAGTAAGCTTTTCAAATCTTCAGTTACCATTATGATAAATGAATTACCTGGCGGCTCCTCAAGCAATTTAAGAAGTATATTTGATTCCTTACCTAAATATTCAGGTAACCAAATTAAGAGTACCTTACAATTTGATTCAAAGGGGGTAAAGGATAATCGATTAATGACACTTCGGGCTTCAGCGACATTTATATTTACTTGCTTGTTGTCTCCATCAAAGTGTGAAATCCAATTTTGGATATTCAAATAAGGATTACTGATAACAATTTCCCTAAACTCATTATAATGATCCACACAAACTTCACCAGAACCAATTACAGGAAAAGTATAATTTAAATCAGGGTGAATCATTCCATTTACTTTATAACATGAAGAACAAGACCCACAAGGTTTATTTTCTGAAGTACAAAGAAGTGATTGAGCAATATGCAAGCCAACCAATAATTGTCCAGAACCTGCTTGACCTGAGATGATACTGCAATGAGGATATTTGCATTTATCTATGGACATTTTTATCTGGTTCAATAGAGGAGAGTTTGAAATAAGTTTATCTTTCCAAAGTGATTTTGGAAAGTTGACTTCTTTCTGTATAATTTCTTCTTCGCCGAATAACATAATCCCACAAATATATAATTATCTCACCTTATTTATTTGAGTTAGTAGAAAATAGAATAAATTCTTGTTAATGTAATTCTTGCCTTATAAAGCTTGAAATTACTTTAAGAGATTCACAAGGAGATAGGGAATAATTCCTGCAACTATAGTTCCGATTGATAATAATGAAAGAATACTTCTATAAGAAAAATCGATTTGCCATTTTCTTTCTTCATTTGTTTTGGTAAACATCAGATTAATAATTCTGAAATAATAAACCAATGAAAGTACTGCTAAAATTAAAGCAAAAATAACCAATACAATATTCCCTGACTGTGCAGCATTATTTAAAACAAAAAGTTTAGCCATGAATCCAGCGGTTAAGGGTCCACCGCCTAGAGAAATTAATGCAATGCTTAATACTATGGCCAAAAATGGGTTATTATAATATAATCCCTTAAAAGCAGACTGATCATCCGTACCACTTTGTTCTTCTACAAAATAAGATCCAAGAAACAAAACAAGTGAAGCGGACGTATAGGCTATTAAGTAATATAAAATCATCCAAGAATTTTCTAAGCGAAATTGCAAAAATCCTATCAGTATAAATCCAGCTTGAACAATTCCTGAATAAGCTAACAATCGTTTGACACTATGTTGCGTTAACGCCATGATATTACCAACTAGAATTGAAGCTAATGCAACAATTGATAATAACCAATAAAGCCAATCAGCCATATTGGATCCACAATAAAATATAAATTGAAACATAGCGCCAAAGGCAGATATCTTTACTACAGTTGCCATTGTCGCTGTAAATACAGTTGGCGTTCCTTCATATACATCAGGAGCCCAAAAATGAAAAGGTACCAACGCAACTTTAAATGCTAATCCTGAAAACAATAACAAATAACTTAAATTAATTAATGCTGAAGAATGAATGACTTGTGTATCCAATCTAAAAGTTCCAGTACTTGCATAATAGGTTGCAATTCCAAATAATAAAATAGCACTTGCAAATGCTCCTAATAAAAAATACTTGATACTTGCTTCATTCGATTTAATTTTCTTTCTATCTGCACCGGCTAGAATGTACATTGCGATAGATAATATTTCTAAACCAAGAAATAGAATCATTAGATCACTAAAAGATACCATCATTAGACCACCAATGATTGAGAAAAGTAATATTCCACTAAAATCTGCAACTTCCTCACTTCCTCTTGCTCGAAATACATTAATAAAAGGTAATAAACACGCTGTCGTAGAAAGAATTAATATGCTAAATATTCGCGATGGGCCTTCAATACTCATCATATTCATGAACCAATTATTCCACAAACTTTGCTTACTTATTAAACAAAATAATGCAATGAAAATACCTATTAAGGCTACTGGAACAATGATGTTCCTATTCTTAAAAAATCCAAGATAAAGAACAATAGTAGCAAAAACCGTTAGAACAACAATTGATAACATATGTTACATCTTAGATTTTAATTGTACAAAAGGTGCAGTGGCCTGATCAGCCAGATCAAGCCAAGAAGAAGGAAAGAATCCTAAAACAAAAACCAATAACACCAATATTAATAAGGCATATTCTTCCGTTAGGCTAAGTGGTTTCCAAGTACTGCTTACTTCATTTGAAGTACCAAACATAGATTTCTGATAAAGTCTGAAAGTATAAATTGCTCCAAAAATAATACTCAATCCAGCAATTGCGCCTAAATAAATATTGGTATTGGTAAGCCCTAATAAAATATCAAATTCTCCAATAAAGCCACTTGTCAGTGGGAGTCCAACAGAAGCTAGACATAATACAAAGAAATAAAATGCAAGATTAGGTTGAGTACTTGCAATTCCACTACTAGCATAAATATTTGAACTATTTGTTCTAGACATTATAGTGTCTACTACAAAAAATAATCCAGCCGCAACTAAACCATGAGACAACATTTGAAATACAGATCCTTGCAATCCTGAAATACTTGCTGTAAATATTCCCGCCGCAATCATTCCCATATGAGAAAGGGAAGAATAAGCCAATAATCTGCTAAGATCGGATTGTCTCCATGCAATAAGTGCACCATATATAATTCCAACTATACAAAGAATTATCAATGGAATCTGGTAAAGTGCAATTGCATCATTTACAACATTAAAAAATCTTAGTAAGCCAAATACACCCATCTTGGATAAAACTCCTGCTATTATAATAATTGTAGGTCGGTCTCCTTCAGCATACAAATCAGCTTGCCAAGTATGAAATGGAAATAGCGGAGATTTAATTGCAAAGGCAACTAGTAATGCAGCTAAAATCCAGGTTTGCGATTTAAGTGGAATTTCCATATCATACAATAGAGCCCAATCAGTTGTTTTATTGGCACCAATCAATGAGTGAAAATAAATTATTGCTGCAAGCATCAAAAAACTTCCAAATACCGTATATATAAAAAATTTGAATACGGCTTTTTTTCGATCAGCTCCACCATACAAAAGAATAATAAAATAAAAAGGGATCAGAGACAGTTCAAAGAAAACATAAAAGGTAATATCGTTCTGTGCACTAAAAAATCCTATAAGAGCACTCAGTCCCATCAGCATGAGCATATAATAAGATTTGCTGCGATTATCCTTATATTTAAACGAAGACAGTATTCCAATAGGAATAACAATGACACTTAACAAGATCATAATTATTCCCAAAGAATCAAGACCGAAATGAAGTTCTGAATTAATTCCTGGAATCCATGAAATTTGAAATTCATTTTCTACTTTCATGCTCGCCTTGAATCCACTAAGCAAATAAAGAAAGTAAAATAAACTAAGACCAGATCCGATTATGGCTAAATACGCGGACCATTTTTTATCCAATACATAAATCAGCAATGCAAAAACGAAAGGAAATAAAATTAACGATATGATTGACATCATGCTGATTAAAATTTGACTAAAAATAATATAGCAAACAAAACAAATCCTAGCAATATACTAAAGATGTACCAACTTATATTTCCTGATTGAACTGGCTTTAGTCCAATACTAGTTTGATTAACAATATTGCCCGGAAGTTGAATAATAGGGTCAATTACATTTCTTTCAAAAACATTTTTTAACCATGACCCAAGCTTCTTTGATGGATTTTCGAATATTGCAACATAAATTTCGTCTAAATAATATTTATTACTCAAAACTCTTGAAATTCCAGTTGGAATTGTTTCAAAATGTTCCTTAGTAGTATTGCCATACCGACGATAACAAAGTAAAGAAATTATTGCAAGTGCTACAACTGTAATACCCCAGAGACAATATTCAAAAAAATGACTTATAGGATGTGTATGATCAATAATATTCACTTTTAGAAAATCGTGTATCCAATGTTTTTCAGATAATATTTCTGGTATTCCAGCGAATCCACCTATCATTGAAAAGACAGCAAGTACTATCAATGGAAACAACATAATCCAAGGCGATTCATGAACCTTTGACCAGGTTTTCTCATCCCCTCTATATTCACCATGAAATGTACTAAAATACATTCTAAACATATACCACGCAGTACAAACACTAGCTATCGCCAAACCAAAAAATGCCCACAAGTTCCAACTATACACAGAAGTTAAAATTTCATCTTTGGAGAAAAATCCCGCAAATGGTGGACATCCTACAATTGCAAGAGTTCCAATCAAAAAAACCAAATGAGTCCAAAACATTTTCATTTTTAAGCCACCCATATTCTTAATGTCCTGCTCTCCATGTAATCCGTGAATTACGCTACCTGCACTTAAGAATAATAAAGCTTTAAAGAATGCATGAGTCATTACATGAAATATAGCGGTTGTATAAGAAGCAACCCCTAACGCCGCAGCCATATATCCAAGCTGACTGACTGTAGAATAGGCAAGTATTTTTTTAATATCATTTTGTTTTAGAGCTATAGTTGCAGCAACAACTGCTGTTACCACTCCTGTAATTAATATTATATTTAAAGTAAACGGTGTCAGACTAAATAAAATATTCATTCTTGCCACTAAATAAATTCCTGCAGTAACCATTGTCGCGGCATGTATTAATGCTGAAACTGGAGTAGGACCAGCCATTGCATCAGGCAACCAAGTGAATAGAGGAATTTGTGCTGATTTGCCACAGACTCCAATAAATAAAAGTATCGTTATTAGCACAAGAATTGGATCGTTCTGACCAAATGAACTAAAACTTTCCTGAATATGAACTATATCAACTGAGTTAAATTTAGTTGCCAAAAGAAAAATTCCGATTATGAATCCTAGGTCACCTATTCTATTCATAACGAAAGCTTTCCTTGCTG
>JBDSHL010000398.1:0-8968 GCA_039918515.1 Saprospiraceae bacterium
GATGTCATTAAATTTAAAGGGCCCGAAGGAACATTTATTTTATCAAAAGAGGTTGCGAATCCACTCGTAATGCTTGCAACAGGAACAGGAATAGTACCTTTCAGATGCATACTTCAACAGATCGAAAAAGAAAAAATAAGCGTGCCTAATCTACACTTAATTTATGGTGTTCGCAAAGAAAGTGATATCTTATATTTTGAAGAATTAGAAGATTTTAGTCATTTTTTGGAAGGTCTAAAAATTAGTATTTGCTTGTCCAGAGAATCGAAACTTCCAAAGGCTAGAAATAATATAAGCTTTCATTCTGGTTATATTCATCCTATATATTTACAAGATGAAAAAAAACGAAATAAGGATACTACTTTCATGATTTGTGGATGGAGTGGAATGATAGATGAGGCTGTTGCTAATCTTATCAATGAAATGAAAGTAGATAGAAAAAAAATCCGCTTAGAATTATTCGGATAAATTCTTTGAACAAGATGATGATGAAAATTGAACACGTTGGCATTGCAGTAAAAGATCTTAAGTTGGCCAATGCTTGTTACCATGATTTACTTGGAGTTGCACCCTATAAAGAGGAAAGGGTAGAATCAGAATCGGTCATCACTTCTTTTTTCAAAGTAGGAGAAACCAAGATTGAATTATTACAAGCAACCAGTGAAGTTTCAGCTATTGCCAAATTCATTCAAAAACGCGGAGAAGGCCTGCATCATATAGCTTTTGAAGTGGAGGATATTCGCTCTGAAATGGATCGCTTAAAAAATAAAGGATATCACATAATAAACGAACAACCCATAAGAGGGGCCGATAACAAATGGGTTTGTTTTTGTCACCCTAAAGATTTTCATGGTGTCTTAATCGAACTTTGCCAGACTATAGTTGAAAAATAATTTTTAATTTTAATTCAATCAATCCCTATCATTTCTTAGAAATGATACAATAAATAGCTGTAGTATAGAAATCACAAATCCATGGAATCCTAAATATTTTTAAAAGCTCCATTGGTTTTATTTTAAATTTGACTTCATAATTGGGATTAATGAACCAGTATGTTTCTCGGTTAATTTTATAATTATTTTCTCTAATAATTTTGTGAAATCGAAGAATACTTAGACCTGTTTCTTTTACTTCCAGAAACTCTTTTATGGCAAGTGGCTCTTCTCCTCCTAGGTTTAGAATTTGTTTATAAATAGTTTGAGGTAGAATATGAAAATACGGTATTTTAGAAAGAATAGAATTACAAACTTGTTGATGTCCACCAAATGGCATACTCCAAGGGGGAAACCCAAAGAATACTATTCCATCTTGGGTTAAAAAGTCTCTTAACAATGCAAGAAATCTGGATTGATTGGGAATGTGTTCGATTACATCTTTCATAAATATAATATCAAAAGAAGGAAGATCTTTTGGATTAATGTTATAAATATCAGAATTGATTAAAGTCAAATTATCTCTCTTGAGATGATCCTTATAAAAAATCTGAGCACATTCAAATTGGTTACTTAATAATTCTATGCCAAAGACCTTACAATCATATTCAAGAAATGGTTCTAAGTTTCCTCCTTCTCCACAACCAATTTCTAATATTGTTGAAGTCTTGTGAATATCCTTAATAGATAAAATATATGGAATGACATATTTTTTGGTTGTATAACTTTGTTCTCTAAAATATTGAGATCTATTGGCGTGTCTTTTTTGCATCTGAATTCATTTAATATTCTCATAAATTCAGAATATTATACACAAAGTTTAAAAAATTATACTAATATACATAAGGATTCACCTAAAATAAAAAAAGGGTAAGCTTAATCGCCTTCCCTTCTTTCAATCCATTATTCTCAGATGAGAACTATTTCATTTTTTTAGCACTATTGAATGCATCATATGCGTTAACTGCAGTTTTCTCAGCACCTTTAATATTCTTATTCCAACCTTCGGCCAGAGTTAAAGCAGTTGAACAATTAGATTTAAGATCGTTGACTTTAGCCATAACATCTCCTTCTAATTTGCCATCCTTTAATCCAGTATTAAGTGCATTAACATCAGCAGTCATGGTAGCCCATTTTGCTTTGAAGTCATTAATTTCAGTTGACAATCCACTGATTCCTTGAACTTGAGCCATAAATGCTGTTTTCATTGAATCCATTTTCATCAATGCAGGTTTGCTAAATTTCTTCGTAGAGTCAATTTTGAAGCTATCAACCATTGCATTAAGAAAATTAGTCGCCGTTTCAAGTGAACTACTTGTTGCCATGATAACTTCTCCAGTTTTAGTCCATTCTGTAGAAAGTGAATCTATAGGGGCTCGATATTGGTCAACATTATTACAAGCGAGTACCAATAAACAAGGACATAATAATAATAGTAAATTTTTCATTTTTTTGTTTTAAAATTTTCACACAAAATTAGAAAGAGATTTGAAAAGGCTTGTTAATCAGCTTCAAGAAATAGTCAATACTAAGTTAAAGTTCATTCCTACCAAATAGCATAATTTTACCATCTGAAGTCAATTTAAAGCCTTTCTAAATAGATATTGAATGGTTTATATATCTAAAAAGTTACATAAAATAAATGTTTAATATATCATCCATAAAAAGAAAAATTACTTAGATCACCTCACCTTAATTTATATTTACTCAAAATATGAACTGATGGAAACACGACCTTGGCTAAGAAATTATCCTCAAGGGGTTCCTGCTAACATAAATCCAGAGAAATACAGATCCATACTGGAATTTGCAGAAGAGGTAATGAAGAAGTATTCAGATAAAGTAGCTTTTACCTGTATGGAAGTTGACTTAAGTTACGCTAAGCTTGATCAATATTCAAAAGCTTTTGGGGCCTATCTTCACTCACGTGGGCTCAAACCAGGTGATAAAGTAGCCTTAATGATGCCTAATCTACTTCAGTATCCTATAGCAATTTTCGGTTGTATTAGAGCAGGATTGATCATCGTCAATACGAATCCTCTTTATACACCAAGAGAGATGGAATTTCAATTAAATGATTCAGGTGCCAAAGCCATTATTATAGCAGAAAATTTCGCCTCAAACCTTGAAAAAATCATCACCAAAACGAATATTGAAGTGGTCATCACAACAAGTATTGGCGAGATGTTGGGATTGATAAAAGGATGCTTCATTAACTTCGTAGTCAAATACATTAAGCGAGCTGTTCCAAAATATAATATTTCTAATTCTGTCAAATTTAAAGACGCTTTGGTTCAAGGAAAAAAGTTTACCATTAATCCTTTTGAATCCAAAAGAGACGATATAGTCCTTTTCCAATATACTGGTGGAACCACAGGAGTTAGCAAAGGAACTATGCTTAGCAATGCTAATTTATGTGCCAATCTTGAGCAAATCAAAGCCTCAATATTTTACGCTTTAGAAGAATCAAAGGAAACCACTTTATCTCCTTTACCAATGTATCATATTTTTGCTTTTGCTGTAAATATTGTAGCCATGATGAGTATTGGTGCACGCACCATACTCATTGTAAATGCAAGAGATATTAAGTCCGTTTACAATGCCTTTAAAAAATATCCCATAAGTCTAATGACGGGTGTGAATACACTTTATAATGCACTTTTGAACTATCCTGGATTTGGTGCTCTAGATTTTTCATCCTTAAAGGCTTCCATTGCAGGAGGCATGGCTCTACAATCTTCTGTAGCCAATAATTGGAGGGCGACTACTGGAACACCTATAATAGAAGGTTATGGATTAACTGAAACTTCACCCTTAGCGATGATTAATCCATTGAACGATACTGCCAGATTAGGTAGTATAGGACTTCCAGTCCCTAATACAGATGTAAGGCTTATAGATGACAATGGTCAAATCTGTGGTATTGAACAAGCTGGAGAAATTCAAATAAAAGGTCCACAGGTTATGAAAGGTTATTTCAATAATCTAAATGAAAGTATAAAAGCATTTTCTGATGGTTGGTTTTGTACTGGAGATATCGGAATTATGGATGCTGACGGTTTTTTTAGGATAATTGATCGTAAGAAAGATATGATTTTAGTTTCGGGTTTCAATGTATATCCTAATGAAATTGAAGAAGTCCTAATGAATCATCCAAAGGTACTTGAAGCCGCTGCTGTAGCATTGAAAGATAACAAATGTGGAGAGGTTGTAAAGATTTTTATTGTAAAAAAAGACCAAAGTTTAACCGAAGAAGAACTGATTAAGTACTGCAAAGAAAACTTAACAAGTTACAAAATTCCTAAAATGGTGGTATTCAAAGAAAGCCTTCCTAAAACTCCAGTTGGAAAAATTCTTAGGCGAGAACTTCGAGATTAGATTAATTGTTCAGAATAACAAAGGGAATTAATGATAAATTGAACTAGAAATAGGCTATTCTGGTTTACTTTGCACTTTACTTTAATCATGAAATATAAGGTCTTATTAATTGGCTCTGGAGCTAGAGAGCATTCAATTGCATGGAGACTTAACAAGAGTCCCTTATTGAATAAGCTTTTCTGTATTCCAGGAAATCCAGGTATTGCTCAAATTGCTAAATGCCACCCAATTCAAATTGAAGACTTTCTTTCCATTAAAAAATTTATTGAGGAGCATAAAATTGACCTTGTTTTTTGTGGTCCAGAAGCTCCATTGGCAGATGGATTAATGGATTACTTAAGCGAAGAACTTCAAACTAAAACAATATTCATTGGACCCAAAAAGAAAGGAGCTCTTCTTGAATCCAGTAAAAAATTCGCAAAAGAATTCATGTACAAATATGATATTCCAACGGCCAAGTATAAAGCATTTAATTCTACCGAATTAAATAAAGCCATCGAATATATTAAGTTGATGACTCCACCCATAGTCTTAAAAGCAGATGGCCTAGCAGCTGGCAAAGGTGTTATAATTAGTCCGACACATGAGCAAGCTATTTCTGAAATAGAAATGATGTTGAAAGGAAAATTTGGCGACGCATCCAAAGAAGTAGTAATAGAAGAATTTTTAAGTGGAATTGAATTCTCATGTTTTGTTTTAACTAATGGCACACAATATGTAATTCTACCAGATGCCAAGGATTATAAAAAGATTGGGGAAGCCGATTTAGGATTAAATACTGGTGGAATGGGATCAATTTCACCTGTAGACTTTGTAGATATTGAGTTAAAAGAAAAAATAATTCAAAGAATAGTTAATCCAACATTATATGGATTACAAAACGAACAAATAGACTATCAAGGATTTATTTTTATTGGCTTAATTATAGTAGGAAATGATCCATATGTCATAGAGTACAACTGTAGACTAGGAGATCCAGAAACCGAATCCATTATGCTAAGACTTGATTCTGATTTAATCGAATTACTTGTTGCTTGCGATAATCATACTTTAGATGATTATTCATTGGTAATAAATAAACAATATGCTGCCACAATATTTCTTGTCAGTGGTGGATATCCAGAAGAATTTGAAAAAGGAAAAGTTATTTCCAATATCCCTCATGACACACATTCTAGTTTTATCTTTCATGCAGCTACCAAGCAAGTTGAAAAACAACTGGTAACGAATGGAGGCAGAGTAATATCGATCAGTTCGTTAGGTTCTAGTAAAGAAGATGCCTTGCAAAAAAGTATAGAAATTGCGAATCAGATTAAATATGATGGAAAATATTTTCGTAAGGATATTGGTTTTGATCTATAATTCATGAATTTGAACATTCATCAAATTGCTCTAATTGTAAATGCAGAAATTATAGGCATCCCCAATAATGAGAATGTTCGATGGAATATAGAAACGGATAGTCGCAACATAATCAATCCAGATCGAACAATTTTTGTTGCATTAAATGGTACACATTCTAATGGCATAAAATTTATTCCTGACCTCATTAAAAGAGGCGTTAAATATTTTATTGTAGATCAAGAAATAAAAATTATAGAGGATGCCTGCATTTTAAGAGTAAGTAATTCTCTTGCTGCATTACAATTAATCGCCAAATATCATCGAAGTACAATTCAAATACCCATCATAGGAATAACTGGCAGCAATGGAAAAACTATAATAAAAGAATGGCTAAGTCAATTACTATCTTCAAAGTTTATCATTTGTAAAAGTCCAAAAAGTTATAATTCTCAATTAGGAGTTGCGCTTTCACTTTTAGAACTTAAGGCTGATCATGAAATTGGAATTTTTGAAGCGGGCATTTCCCAAATGGGAGAAATGATAAACCTTAAGCATATGATTAATCCTACTATTGGAATCCTTTCTAATATTGGAGATGCTCATGATGCTGGATTCAATTCACAAATAGAAAAGTTATCAGAAAAAATTAAATTGTTTGAAAATTCAGAGTACTTTTATTATTGTGGTGATCAAGACCTTCTAAATAATCACCTTGCTTCAATAAACAATGCTATTTCTTGGGGTACTAAACCATACAATAAAATTCAAATTAAGTTTAGCGCTTCAAACTCTGAATTCACTAAAGTACTATTTACGCATAAAGACCAAAATTATTCTTTCGAACTACCTTTCAATAATGAAGCTTCAATAGAGAATATTATTCCTTGTCTTTTGATTGCTCTTGATTTTAATCTTCAAGAAACTGAAATTCAATCTTCGATTAACAAATTGAGAGGAATGAAACTCCGATTAGAGCAAAAAGAAGGAATAAATGGTTGCATTCTAATCAATGATAGTTATTCACTAGACTTAAAATCTTTAAAACTCTCCTTTCAATTTTCCAATCAACAAAATAAAATTCTTGATCGTGTACTCATTATATCCGATTTTGTACAACAGGTTCGGGAGATAGAAGTCTATGTTGATTTAGCTCAATTAATTGCAGAATATAGTTTCAGTACAGTGATTGGAATTGGTGAAAAAATTCAGGTACTTAAGGAATTATTAAATTCAGAAATTACATTTACAAGGTTTTCTAACGTTGATGAATTTGTAAAAAATATAGATCAATTTCAATTTAAAAATCAGCTCATTCTCCTTAAGGGGGCACGAACTTTTCATTTGGAAAGAGCATTTGAAGAATTGTCCTTATCAAATCATGAAAGTATTCTAGAAATCAATTTGAAAACAATTGCTCACAATTTATCCGTTTACAGATCTTTTCTTAAGAAAAGCACAAAGCTCATCGCCGTTGTAAAGGCCTCTGCTTATGGAACAGGAAATTATGAAATTGCAAGATATTTAGAACATCTTGGAATAAATTTTCTAGCTGTGGCTTACCAGGATGAAGCTGTTTTACTTAGAAATAAGGGTATACAATGTTCAATTATGGTACTCAATTCTGGGCTTGCTGATTTTGAAGAACTCATTGATAGAAAAATCGAACCAGTAATATTTTCATTAAGCCAGATAAGAAGATTACTTTCTGAAATAAGTATAAATAAACAGATAAGAATTCATATTAAACTAGACACCGGAATGAGACGGTTGGGATTCATGAAAGCAGATATGGATGAATTGGTTGATATTCTTATGATGCATTCTGAAATCCAAGTAATAAGTATTTTCAGTCATTTATCCGGTAGTGAATCAGTAGAGTTTGATGAATTTAGTAAGGAGCAATTCAAGGAATTCGAATTCATGTATAATCTTCTAACCAGTAAGCTTAACTATATGCCATTTAAACATATTTTAAATAGTGGAGGCATAAGCAGACATTCTGAATATCAGTTTGATGCTGTAAGAATTGGAATCGGAATGTATGGTGTTGACAGCAATCCATTAATATCCCTTAAACTTGAAAAAACGCATAAACTAAAAACAAAAATTACTCAAATCAAAAATATTAAAGCTTCAGATCATATAAGTTACAATCAATCGGGTCAGTTAATGAAGGATGGAAAAATTGCCATTCTAAGTATCGGGTATGCAGATGGTCTTCCTCGTTCTGCTGGTATAAACCAACATGAGGTTTTTATTCAAGGGAAAAAATGTCCACTTGTAGGTGCAGTTTGTATGGATATGTGTATGGTGGATATAAGCCAGTTGAATGCGGTTCAAGAAGGAGAAGAAGTTGAAATTTTTGGCGTCCATGCTCCTATTGAATCCTTAGCGATTAAATGTAATTTGATCCCTTATGAAATAATTTGCGGAATATCACATCGGGTAAAACGAATTTATATCGAAGAATAAACATTTTGTCAGTTTTTGATTCATAATACGGCTTTTTTGTCATAAATAATACTTCTTAAAAGACAAAAATGCTGTTTCTTCAACTTGGTAGAATTATTGATTACTAAAAATAAAAAGAATAATATGACTTATGAAAATTTCACCATGAGAGCACAAGATGCAATTCTGAGAGCACAACAGATTGCTTCAGATCTGAGTCAACAAGTGGTAGATTCTGCACATGTTCTCAAAGCCATTATAGATATAGATGAACAATTATGTGTATTTTTATTTGAAAAACAAGGTGCTAATATTTCTAAAATTAAACAAGAACTCGATTCTGAAATAAAAAGAACACCTAAAGTTTCAGGATCCGAAAAACAATTTCTTTCAAGCGATGCCAATCAATGTCTGATTAATGCAAAAAATTTGTTGAAAGAAATGGGCGATGATTTTATTTCACTTGAAATGTTACTACTTGGCATTCTCAAAAATTCAGATAAGGCAAGCAAAATTCTTAAAGATAATAAAATTACTTTTGAAGGTTTAAAATTTGGAATTATTGAATTAAGGAAGGGGAAAAAAGTAACTGATGCAAGTAGCGATAGTACTTATAATACACTTAATAAATATGCCGTTAATTTAAATGCCAGTGCAGAAAGTGGCAAGTTAGATCCCATTATTGGTCGAGATGAAGAAATAAGACGAATACTTCATATTCTTTCCAGAAGAAAAAAGAATAACCCTATCCTTATCGGTGAGGCAGGCGTGGGCAAAACTGCAATTATAGAAGGTTTGGCATGGAGAATTGTTAAAAACGATGTTCCGGAAAATTTAAAATCTAAAAAAATATTTTCACTTGA
>JBDSHL010000399.1:0-6039 GCA_039918515.1 Saprospiraceae bacterium
ATGCTTCGGAAGACGCTGATGTTGTGATTCAACTTCATTCTGTACTTAAAAAAGCAATTCAGGAATTTAATGTAGGTTCTGTAATGACAGATATAGAACTTCCATTAATCCCGGTTCTTGCTTCAATGGAACATGAAGGAGTGAATATTGATGCTGCTTTTTTAAATGAATACAGTAAGGTATTAGGGATGGGTATAAATGCTACTGAGAAAAAAATTTATGAACTAGCAGGAGTCCGATTTAATATATCGAGTCCAAAGCAAGTAGGAGAAGTTTTATTCGATAGATTAAAAATTCCCTACAAAGGAAAAATGACTTCTACGAATCAATATTCGACGGATGAAGAAAAACTAAATGAACTTGCTCATGAACACAAAATAGTTGATGTTATCTTAGAGTATAGAAAATTGAGCAAATTAAAATCTACCTATGTAGATGCCTTACCACTCATGGTGAATCCTAGAACTTTGCGTGTGCATAGTTCCTTCAATCAAGCTAGAGCAGCTACAGGAAGATTATCTTCAGAGAACCCAAACCTTCAAAATATTCCTATTAAAAATGAAGAAGGCAGAGAAATAAGAAAGTCATTTGTACCACGGAATAAAGATTATATAATTGTATCCGCAGATTATAGTCAAATTGAACTAAGACTTATTGCTGATTTAAGTAATGAGACAGCGATGATGGATGCATTTATTAATAACCTAGACATTCATCGCGCAACAGCAGCAAAAATTTATAATATTCAGTATGATGAGGTAAGTTCAGACCAACGGAGAAATGCAAAGACCATAAATTTTTCTATTTTATATGGAGCTGGATCAACTAATATATCCAGACAATTAGGTATTTCAAGAACGGAAGCAAAAGAATTAATCGATCAATATTTTGTTACTTATAGTGGATTAAAGAATTACATGAATGAGGTTATAAAGAATGCTGTGGAGAATGGTTACGTTAGCACAATGCTTGGTCGAAAAAGAATTCTACGAGACATCAATTCCCGAAATGCTTTAGCTAGAACAAATTCTGAACGTGTTGCAATCAATACCCCAATTCAAGGTACAGCAGCTGATCTTATTAAAATTGCTATGATTAATATTTATCAAAGGTTCAACAAGGAAAACTTAAAAAGCAAAATGATCATGCAAGTTCACGATGAACTAGTATTCGATGTCCTAAAATCTGAATTAGATCTGGTAAAAAAAATAGTAGAATTTGAAATGAAGAATGCCATTCCCAATCTTAAAGTACCTCTTGAAGTTGGGATTGGTCATGGAGCTAATTGGTTAGAAGCACATTAATTCAATCATAATGAAAATTGCAAAACACATACCTGTAAAAATGTTGGCAGAACAATATCAACTGAGACTTCTTGGAAATGAAGATCAATTTGTCTATGGTATAAATGAGCTTCATAAGGTTGTGCCGGGTGATTTAACTTTCGTTGATGCAGAAAAATATTATACGAAGTCTATTCAATCTTCAGCTTCTGTTATATTGATAAATAAGGAAGCAGAATTCCCTAAAGAAAAAACGCTTCTAATTTGTGATGACCCTTTTACAGTATACAATAATCTTGTGTTAAAACACAGACCAGAAAACACTCAAAAATCCAATATTAGCTCAACAGCAGTAATACATTCTAGTGCTTTTATTGATCCTACAGCTGTTATTGCAGATTATGTAATCATCGGTGCCAATGTAATCATTGGTGCCAATGCATATATTGCAGAATATTCAGTGATTGGTGACAACTCAAGAATTCAGGCTGGCTCAATTATAGGTTCCGACGCATTCTATTTTAAAAAAACGAATTCCGGATATCATAAATGGAGATCTGGAGGAAGAACAATAATTCAAAAGAATGTTGAAATTGGTGCAGGGTCAACGATTAACAAAGGTGTTAGCGGTGATACCATAATTGGTGAAGGCACAAAGATAGATTGTCAAGTTCATGTCGGACATGGTGTTGTTGTTGGAAAACATTGTTTGTTCGCAGCACAAGTTGGTATTGGAGGTAAAACAATTATTGGAGATCATGTCATATTGTATGGTCAAGTTGGCATTACTCAAAATTTAAAAATTGGAAATAATGTAAATGTACTTGCTGGATCAGGTGTATCCAAAGACATCCCAGATGGTAAAACTTTTTTTGGTTCGCCAGCAGCAGAAATTTCTATTAAATATAGAGAACTTGCTTCTTTAAGGCAATTGCCAATGTTTATTAAAGAAAGAACCAAAACCTAAATAAGGAAAAAATATTTTTACTTATTTACAATTAATTTCTTAGTTAGAAGCAAATCTTTAGTTTTTAAAGTCAGCAAATAAATTCCATTATTGTAAATAGAAAAATCCTCAACGATGTGATTTTTATTATTAAGCTTGATGTTTTTGATCTTTCTGCCTTCCATATTAGTGATAATAATTTCTGCAGCAGGATCATAAAGGTCGTAAAGATAAATATCCACTAATCCTTGAGTCGGATTGGGGTACATCTGTAGTTTTTTGTTTAATCCATTATCTTTAGTTCCGACTGCACCTACAAATATATCAAAATTAGAAATCCCAAACCAACCACCTTGTCCATCAATCACTGTATACTGAAAACCATCGATCACAGCTATACTTCCATTATGTTGATAGAATAGCTTATTATCATCAATATCTTTTTGTGTAAATGTACTACCGTAATTAAGTACATTTCCATTAAGAATTAAATTCCCAAATCCAGGAATTGTAACAAGTGTATATAACAATTCAAAAGGACTATTGTCTATATCTTGAGCTAGCAACAGGCTATTTGAAATTTCCTTTTTTTCTCCAATATTTAATCTTAAGGGTCCACTAATAATTGAATTTGGATTGCTCACTTTGATTTCAGCACAGTAATTCATTTTAAAATTATTAATAATTCCATTTCTGAATGAAGGAGCAGTAATCACTTCTAATAACCAATCACCATTAATGCTTTCTCCAATGAATTTAGCAAGAGGTTCATTAGGCTTCATTCTTATATTTCCAAGAGGAGGACAAGTCAATGGAATGGTTGCCTCATCATCAAAACTACATTTAAAATCAACAATTATTCCACAATTTCTATTCCATAAATTAACTTTCTTACCAGATGGACTTACAAGATTCATAGTCACAAAATTAACTGCATCTGCTTCAATCTCAACATCATTGAAATTAATGTCAGATATATTTCCAATACTGGTAATAGGTATTTTAACAATTTGGGTTTTATTTGAAAAAAGGTTAACTGGATTACCAGTGTAAGCCTGGTCAACGCATGATTTATTAACTGTTTGTAGTGCAAAAGTAGATGAAGATGAACCCATACCGCAATCATTAGAAGGTAATACCCGCCAATAATATATTTTGCTTTCTTGTAATAATACTGGAAGCAATAAAAAATCAACGGTTATATTTGATTGAGAATATAAAACCGTATTTCCAAATGCAGGACTTGTTGCAATTTCAAAAGTGTAGACATTAGCATTTATACTTTTATTCCAAGTAAACAATGGCGTTTCAATTACATTGCGCGAGCCACTAGCTGGTGATAAAAGTTTCAGATCGGAGAAATCATTCTTAATGGCGTTGATAGTTAATCCATCTCTAAGCGTATCTCCATTTGGAGTAATTGCTGCAATAACTAATTTAACTTCAGTTTTAGAAGTAAGGTTATTAACATCAATTTTTAGGGTAGTTTCATCGTTTTCGGATAAAGTTGTTTTAGCAAATGTATAAGTCGATCCTTGCGGTAATCCACTTTCAATAAAAAGATTAAGTTGGCCGACGTAGTTTCCATATGAACAGCTCTTTATTTTTACTTCTACAATCTGAGGAAGACATAGATTTAGTATATTCGGAGTAACACCCATATTAACACCTTGAGTACTAGCGTCAACTATTTGAATATCGCGATCTGAAACATCAAAGAAAATATGATCTGCAGCCCTTACCCAAATTTTAATTCTTGAATTTAAGCCAATATCTGGAATATCAACCAATTCAACTCCATCGTTATCCGTGTTGGCTTTGAGCATTATCGGCTTGTCATATTCTCTGCTCTTAAACATCAGAATGTCAACCTTTTTACAATTCACCGGAAGGTTGAATGTATTGGCTACATCCCATGTTATTTTGTTACAGGCATTCTTAAATAATCTATCTGTAGTTTTATTAGGGAATGTAACTCGGAAAGGTCCTGCTTGATCTGTAGATTTCATCTTAAGACTAGCATAATTTATTCCTCCTGCACCAGGATGATTATCTCTTACAACAAATCTAAAATTAATATTTCTTGATTCAGCAGGAAGAAATTCTCTAACATCATAATTTGGATTTGTTGATGGGGAATTGAATATAGCTGACCACTGAGGAATCACTCTGTTGGTCTTATTAGATGGAAAGAATGTTCGAAACAACGGCCCTGTAGTGCTCACATCGCCAAGAAAAGTTCCATAAGGTCCATTGTCAAATTGTTCCCAATTATAAGTAAGCGTGGTGTCTTCCATATCAGTTGCCATTCCTTTAAGTTCAAATGGTGTGAGTATAGGAATAACTAGATCTTGTTGAGTTAAAACAGTAGCAACTGGATAAGTATTGCTTGGATTTGTTTTGGTTCCACAAGTAATAAAGTTTCTTGTAAAATCAATGACTTGTTCTAGACTATTTGAATGAAAAAAATTAGGATGAGGAGGCGCACCAGATTCTAGGTTAAGGGCACCACATAAGCCTTGATATGACATAATTGTGGTTCCTCCACCTGGCTCATATCTGGTTCCGCTTTCATTGCCATTGCAATTCGAAAAAGTATGAGAAGCACTAAATTGATGCCCCATCTCATGACAGAATATCCTTTGCGCAACATAAGCCACTTCTGAGGTGTACCAACATGTTACTCCATTTGCTTTGCTTTCTTTATTACAAATAACTCCTAGATTGGCAATCCCTCCAACGTCAGAACAACTATTATTAAAAACATGTCCAAAATCAAAAAAGGCAGATCCAACTCTAGCAGTAACCACACCGGTATTCTGACCTAATAAGAAACCACCCATACCAGTATTATCAAAAGGATCTGTATCTGGATCAAAAAATACAATTCGATCATTTGAATTGATCATATTAAAATGTATGGCAAAATCTTTCTCATAGACTGCATTTGCGTAGGTTAATGCATCCGCCATTTTAGCTATTATTGTAGATACAGAACCTCCACCTAGATTAGGATCTCTACCAAATTCTCCAGTACAAGAAATGGCTATTCTATAAGTGTGTAAAGTTACTGGATTAGCTCCTAGAATGGATTGAGCTATATTATAATTACCCCAATGATCCTTGGGGATTTCGTTTTTAAGTATACTATGCCCGCTTTCACCACATATCCTAGATAATGACTCTTCAGAAGTAATAATTGCTGAACTGTGATAAACTCCATATTGATCAGAATTGTCAGGGTTCAGAGGTTCAATGATAACATCTCCATCAGAAGTCAAAATATAGGCTTTTAGCCATTTGTCAGTACAAATGACTCTAATGTAATTTAAGCCATCAGTTCCTTTGTAAGTCTTAATATCTGGAAATTTGGCAGCTAATTTAGACTCCATCACTGGAGATTCCATAATTCTATAATTTCTGTTATAGCCATCTATCCAAGGAAGGTCAATAGCAATGGTTTTTCCTTGATTATTCTCTGTTGGTGCTTGAGATGTTAAGTAAATATTTAACGCTTTAAGATCGATTGCTGTTTTATGATAAGTTCGAATGTATTGCCAGGCAGGGCTTAGAATTGGTTTTTCATTTTTTATTTCATGCCATAAAGGAGCTTGTGCCTCCACTTTGTTTAGAATGAATAAAAAGCCAAATAATACTAAAAGTATTTTCATAAGCAGGTATTTATATTTTAGCAAAATTAATTGAATTCAATAAATGAATTCAAACATAACTAAATTTTAACGCTGCAAAGAACGATTTGTGTCATATTAGTTCAACATTATTTTATATAATTTCAGAAAGCAATGAATT
>JBDSHL010000400.1:0-11594 GCA_039918515.1 Saprospiraceae bacterium
AAGCCAAGAACAAAAGCCCACTTCAAGGATGTTTTCATTTAGTAAAATAAGTTATTTAATTACTTCTATTTTTGTTATCGGGTGTATTTCTTCCCATCCATTATGACTGTCAATTACTAGGCTTCCGGTTACCTTTACATGGTCTCCAACTTTAGGTAACAATATATGATTGATATATCCATTGCATGTATTACTTACTTTTTCTAAGGTTGTATTATTGGCACAAACAGCTTCAATAACAAAGTCGCCTTGTTTTTTCTTTATGTTCTTTTTTGTTAGCAAGTCTTCTTGTCCATCATCAAGTTTTAAAAGCATATGCTGGTCTCCATCTTCATTCGAACTACTTTCTTCTATTATTCCTGTAACTATTTTACATTTTTCAATTATCTCCAACCTTTCAGGATTATAAACGTAATTCCATAATGATGTATCGCAATCTATAGTTGTGTTAGTCTCTATTACATTTTGAATTTGATCAGAGGAAGTTGTTTGTTCCTCTTTATCTTTCTTTTTCATTTTATCTTGTTTTTCCTCGCAAGAAAAAAATAACGAGATCGAAAAAAATGCCATGAGAATTTTGGCATATTTAATTTTTATAATTATCATTTGATTTGATTTAACGATGCGAAATTACGTTATTAAGATGATGTATTTCAGTCTGATGAATAGTTAAGTGTCTGCTAGAAAAGTTCCTTTCAACATTCTAAGTTTAACAGCCTGTGTATCCATGGAGGTAAATCCTAATCTATTCATCTTAATTAAGTTCGCACTAATCATTTTTCGTTTGCAATGCCAAATAAAAAAGACACAGACGATGAATGTCAATGTCTTTTAGAAATAGAATTCAATTTTAATATTCAATTACATAACTCCAATTTGTCGCATGATGCTTCCTGCGTCTTGGTAATTATTCATACTTACTACTTTGCCATTTTCCCAAATATAAAATTCCGCAACATTAAAATCTACGGTCTTACCTGTTGGAGGAATAGCACCAGCTGGCGTCTGTAAAGGTCCGTTGTGAGTTCCGCGGGCAGTAAATTCAACAGCAACCATATTGCCATTACTTACAATATTGGTGTGCTTAATTGTAATGTCTGGGAATGCTGATTTAAAAGTTTGCATAAAGTCCCCGAATCCCTGCTTACTGTTAAAGGACATTCCAAAGGCAAAAGCGTTTACATGTACATTGTCACTTACAAGTTCCATAGTTTTGTCAAACTGATTATTTGAAAAACTGTCGTGAAGATCACGGGTTAATTGTTCGTTTTGATTACTCATTGATTTGAATTTTTAATGGTTAGTTATTTTATTTAGTATTTAATATACGAAGATAAAGTAAAATTGGATTACTTTCCATAAAAAATGCCCGCACATAGTTTTTTGTTATGTGTTAGTGCTAATCATTTCATGAAAACTCATTTTGTAGAAAGTAGTGTAAAAGGTGAGAAGTGTTCTTCTGTTATTTTCCAAGCATCTTCAACTTTTACAAAAACAATTGTTCCTCTTGATTTTGAAGTTCCTGAAATGTCGCCCATTTTGAAAGCAACATGAATGATGAATGTTGTTATGGCGGCATCTTCAAACACATCTACTTTAAGGTCTTCAAGATTGTAGTTAAATTCAGAAACTGCAGAAAATAAGTCTCCCTCCCTTTTTTATAGACTCGGCATCTTGACGATTGGCACAATTATTTCAAATTCTACAAAATTAAGTTATGATCAAATCCTACTTTCCATACAATTAGGTTATGTTAGATGAATTTTGGCATAATTAACCTATTATTTGAACCCAATAACCCTATTTAGTTGGTTGATTTACAATTTAGTATGTTAATTATATAGGCAATTCCAAAAATAAGGTTACTTTTGCAGCGCTAAAACTGATCTTAGTGATCACATTTGGTTACCATTAATACAAAGAAATGTCTAGTCTATCTAAAGAAAAAACACAAGAAATCTTCACAACTTACGGAGGATCAGCACATAATACTGGTTCTACTGAAGGTCAGATTGCATTATTCACCGCTCGAATTGCCAGTCTATCTGAGCACTTGAAGGTTAATTCCAAAGATTATTCTTGCAAAAGAACCCTCTTGAATCTAGTAGGTAAGAGAAAACAGTTGTTGAATTATCTACATCGGAAAAATCTAGACAGGTATAGAAAAGTTCTTGAGTCGTTAGGCTTAAGAAAGTAAATCCTTGTTCCAATCTGCCTGGGCGTATTCTCTCATTTGTTAATAGTTTGAGTCTGCATAAAAGGCCTAAAGGAGTTCGGTATTTTTAAACATATTAAGAAAAATAATTATGGGTCTTAAAACACCATATTCAAGTTCCTTTTCGCTTCCGGACGGAAGGATAGTTACTCTTGAGACTGGCAAGCTTGGTAGTCTAGCAGATGGTTCAGCTCTTGTTCGTTGCGGAGATACTATGATTTTTGCTAGTGTTGTCTGTTCAAAGGATGCCCGTGAGGGAACAGATTTTTTCCCCTTATCTGTGGATTATCAAGAAAGATTTGCAGCAGCTGGAAAAATACCAGGTAACTTCTTTCGTAGAGAGTCAAGGCTCTCAGATTATGAGATACTCATTTCAAGATTAGTGGACAGAGCCATTAGACCTTTATTCGCGGATCGGTTCTATAATGATACACAGATTATAATCAATCTTATATCAGGTGATTTTGAAACTCTACCAGATGCATTTGCCGCTTTAGCAGCGTCAACAGCCTTGGCTTGTTCAAATATTAGCTGGGAAGGTCCAATTTCTGAAGTCAGAGTAGCAAAGATTGATGGCGAATTTAAGATTAACCCTTTAAGGTCTGATTTAGAAAGAGCAGAAATAGACATTATCGTAGCGGCAACTGAGAAAAACCTAATGATGGTTGAGGGCGAAGCCAATGAATGTTCTGAACATGATCTGGTATTGGCGATTAAAGCTGGACATGAAGCTATAAAAGTTCAAATTGCAGCCCAACACGCATTAGCAGCACAAATCTCTGGTAAAACTTCTGTTAAAAGAGAAGTCATAGTTGGTGAAATTAATGAAGAAATTCTTGGATCTATCGAAAGTCAATGTACCGCTGATATTATTAAAGTTGCAGAAGGAGGTTTTGATAAACAATTACGGAAAGAGGGATTAGATGCAATAATAAAGAAATTTAAAGAGCAATATAAAGAACTTCATGGTGAAGAACTTGCCAAAGCGAATTCAAAACAAATTTCCGCTTGTTTTGACAAGGTTAAGAAAAAAACAATTCGACATTTTATGTTGGATTCTGGTAAGAGGTTAGATGGTAGAGCATCCAATCAAGTAAGACCTATCTGGACAGAAGTAGCTTACCTTCCAGCAACTCATGGTTCTGCCATATTTAATAGAGGAGAAACGCAGTCGCTTACAACCGTAACCTTAGGAACAAAAGATGACGAATTGTTGATAGACAATTCACTTAAGATGTATGATGAGAATTTTATTCTCCATTATAACTTTCCTCCATATTCTGTTAATGAAGTTAAGCCGATGCGTGGACCAGGTAGAAGAGAAGTAGGACACGCCAATCTTGCAGGAAGATCAATTAAGAAAGTTATGCCTGCTAATTTTCCATATACCGTTAGGATCGTATCAGATATACTTGAATCAAATGGTTCTTCATCTATGGCCACTGTATGTGCAGGTTCACTTTCTCTGATGGATGCTGGGGTGCCAATTCGATCTAGTATTGCCGGAATTGCAATGGGAATGATTGCTGAAGGAGGTAAGGTTGTTATCCTTTCAGATATTCTAGGAGATGAAGATGCCATAGGTGATATGGACTTCAAAGTAACGGGTACACGCAATGGAATATGTGGTACACAAATGGATATGAAAATCGATGGTCTTTCTTATGAATTGCTTGAACAAGCATTATTACAAGCCAAAGAAGGAAGATTACATATTATTGATAAAATGGAAGAGACTTTAGCTAAAGCCAATGATGATTTCAAACCACATGCTCCAAGAATAGTTGAAATAAGAATTGATAAAAGTTTTATTGGTGCAGTAATTGGACCTGGAGGAAAAATCATTCAGGAAATGCAAGCTAAAACCGGTACCAAAATAAATATTGAAGAAGACGGAAATGAAGGAGTTATCAATATTGCAAGTAACAATAAAGAAGCCATCGAAGAAGCTCTTAAAATGATTAGAGCGATAACGTTTACCCCAACAGTTGGCGATATTTATGATGCCAAAGTAGTTTCGATATTTCCTTTCGGAGCATTTGTAGATTTTAGTGGAAAAAGTGGTTTATTACATATAAGTGAAATTTCTTCGAAGCGCATTGACAATGTTGAAGATGTATTGAAGATTGGAGATCCCATTAGAGTAAAACTTATTGGAACAGATCCTAAGACAGGAAAGTTAAGACTTTCTGCAAAGGCAATTGGACCTAACGAGTAATAGTTTTAGTTCACTTCTATTGATCTTCAAATATTCATAAATTGCTTCAGAGGTAATTTATAATTTCAATATCCCATTATACCCTTTATTAATGCAAACTATATTTTACTATTTAATAAAGTTCTTATGATGATTCTAGATTGAAAACTCTTGCAATTTTTTAAATCTGAATAAATGAAAAGAAGTCCAAATTGTTGTAAAAATAAATGTTCCTTTCAGCTTATCTTAAATACTTTAATCTTAACTTTTACATTTTCCTTCTGTTCAACAGGTAAGATTGTTAAAGATCCAGTGACAGAATCTGAAAAAGTTCTAATTGAAGAAACAAAAAAAGAACAACCAAATTCTATTTTGTTTCTATCCTTTCTTATTGCCAAAGATAGTTTAAGTGGTCAATCAACACTTACCCTGATTGACAAAAAATCAATTGTTGCTTCTTTGAAAAACAATCAATATCAAGCAACTCCAAATGAAAATAGTTTATCTTTTGAAGTAATGAAAGACAACGAAGTGGTTCAATTCTTTTACATTGAACATCCATTATTGATGTCTGTTGAATATGAAGAAGGCGTCGAAATGAAACGAAATACGTTTGAATTTCAGAAACGAGAATTTTTTGTTAGAATGCAAATTTCAAATGGACAAAGCAAAGTAAGAATTTCTGAAATAATAAAAAATAAAGAAAAGAAAAATTTGCTAACTATAGATTTAACTACTCAATGATGAAATATAGTATTCTATCAATTTTATTATTGTCGCCATTTTATCTTTGTTCACAACAATTTAAAATGGATACATTACAATATAGTGGAGTGCCTGATCGATATATTAATCTTGTCATATTGGGAGATGGTTATACCCTAAATCAGTTGGATACTTTCGCTCAAGATGCCAGACAGTTGTCCGAATATTTGTTAACTCAAAAACCATTCGTTAATTATAAAAAGTATTTTAATATTTTTGCAATTAGAGTTATTTCAAATGAATCTGGCGCAAAGCATCCCAATACGGCAAGCGATTGCCAAGGATTGACATCCATTTATCCAATTACTAATCCGGATACTTATTTTTCCTGTTCCTTTGATATTGGAAACATTCATCGTTTGATTGTGCCTCTGAAAAGTAATAAAATTGGAGATATATTATTTAAACAAATGCCTTTATACGACCAGATTTTTATTATTTCAAATTCTCCTTATTACGGAGGATCAGGTGGCTCTTATGCTTGTTCTACAGTGCACGCAGCAAGTAAGGAAGTGACAGCACATGAGATAGGACATTCTTTTGCAGGACTATCAGATGAATATTATGCTGGAGATGGATATGCAAGGGAGAGTGCAAATATGACCATGACGACCAACCCTGATTCAGTTAGATGGAAAAATTGGTTAAATATAGACGGTATTGGAATATATCAACATTGCTGCGGTGGTAATTCTGCATTGTGGTATAAACCCCATTTGTCTTGCAAGATGCAGGCATTAAATAATCCTTTTTGCAATGTGTGTATGCAATCTATAGTTGTAAAAATTCATCAACTTACCAATTCAATTGTACAATATGAACCAAAGGAATTATCAATCACTGATCCATCGATCGATACTTTGACTTTTAAACTAACAGAATTGATGAGGCCAGAACCAAATACTTTAAAGTTAGTTTGGAATTTAAATGGCAAAACTATATTTAAACAAAAAGACAGTATTCTAATATTGAAAAGCAAACTGGTATTAGGAAACAATAACATTAGTCTAAGTTTAACAGATACTACGAGTTTTATTAAAATTGATAATTATGAAGTTACCACTCTTGAATTGGTGAATTGGTTTATTAAAAAAACAATCAGTAGAACAGAAGTTATCAGTTCGAGGAATGAAATTATATTATCCTTGTATTCGAATCCTGTTTCTAATGTACTCAGCTTTAGCATTGAACCTAAAAAAGAAGTAAAATTAGGTACAATTCAGATTATGGATCTAGAAGGAAGAATATATTTAATAAATAGAATGAATTTATTAATCACTGAGAAGTTTGAACAGCAATTGGATATTTCGAATTTGCCAATCGGAATTTATAAATTGGTAATGGAAATAGACAAAACAAATCAAGCTCTAAGTTTTATTAAGAAATGAGCTGAGAATTATTTTTATTAGGGAGGAGAGAAAGGTAGAAGCCGTAAAAAAGAAAGAATTCAATCAGAAGTAAATTCAATGGAGAGTCACAAAGAAAACATTTTAGACTTTTTTGATAGTAGAAATACCAATGCTAATGCAGAATAATTTATCTCAAAAAACTATTAGAGGCAATTTAAGAAGTATTACAGATGTGAACTTCTTCCTTTTTAGGGTAGGTAATACCGACGAGAATTATAAAATAGTCCAATAAATAATTTCAAATTTCAAATTCTATCGGTATTATACCGAAAAGCATTGGACTTACTATTATTTCACATTGTTATGAATTAATTGCTTAAAACAATTTTTCCCTAGAAAATTATCCTGATCACTATTCAGTTGTAGTAGAAATAAATTTACCAATAAAGGTGCAAATTGAAGACCAACTTATAGAAAGAAGCTGGTTGGTTGGGGTTTTATCTTAATTTCTCGGTGTAGTAAATCAATACAAATTGAGCAGAATTATTTACTGTCTTCCTTGGATCTGATTATTGCTCCTGCTTGCATTGGCCAAGATTCGATAATGCGTTCATCGATCTCTTCAAATTGAAACATGAGTTTTCTTAATTCTTTCTTAGGAAGTTCATAAAGTTGTTCGAAAGTTCTGATTCCTTGATTTTTAAGAATACTTGAAGTATCTTCATCAATGCCCATTATCCAATGAAGTGGATCAGATTTTTCCCTTAAATCATTTAAGTTAAGTGAATGGTCATTGTTAATCACTTTCGTTAAGATTTCTAAGTGTTGGTTAAGAATAGATCTAAGATCATTGGTAAGTTGGGAAATTTCGCTTAAATTAGAATTGTTCTTAATATTTTCATTTATTTTAACTTCTGGAAATTGCTCAATTGATGGAATATTGGTTTCGACTTTTTTATCAACATTCGTTTCTATTGTCTGGGAGGATTTCGATTCGTAATCTTTTTTGAGCGAGTTGTATTTTAATTCAAGGTGATCGTATTTAGATTTCCAATCTTCAAAAGCCACTTTATAGATACGTTCTTGATTGAGGGCTTGTTGGTACTGATCATCCATATTTAATTTTTCCTTTCTTATCTCGTCATATGAATTCCTTAAAGAATCCTTCTCAAGTTCTTGACTATCGAATCTCTTCCTTAGATTACGATACATTGAAATAAATGTCACAATAGTGGCGATTAGTAGAAAAGCAAACAAGGCTATCAATACGTTACTATTCATTTAAATGGACTAAATTAGAAGGAGAATTTTTTAAGATTAGATGATAATCTAATAAAAAAGTATTCTATCTAGGAGGATATTCTTTATTGTATTCATACTTAAGTACGTCGAATGAAGTAACAATACCTACTAAGTCTCCGTCTTTAACTACGGGAACAGCATGGAATAAATGCTCCATAAATATCTCAGCTGCAGTGCCAACTTTATCATTCGGTTCAATAACAGCGAGCTTTCGAGTCATTACATCACCAACTTTTGTGTTGATATATTCCTTATGATCGATATTTGCCTTAAATAAATCGTAAGTTGTTATCAGTCCAACCAATTTTTTCCCTTCAACAACAGGTATGTGGTGAATTCTATGGCTAACCAATATTTCTTTAACAGTTTGTAAATTGTCAGTTGGCGTTACAGTCTTAAGAACAGTGGACATTATGCCAGAAACTACTTCGTTCATCATAATAACGTGGAATTTTCGCTCAAAATACGACGAAATTCAATTCTTCTAAATTAATCGTACAAATTATTCAATAATTTTTTTTCTACTTCATTAGGTAAAGTCAAATTCAGGCCTTTTGTAATACTCATCGCCTCCTCTGCAGTTTGAATTGCCCCTGAATTTCTAGCCCATGCTCTTCTGGCAATTCCATTCATAACGTCCCAATACAACATAGAGCGGATATTTATGTCAGACTGAGAGCTGCCATCGATGACCATTCCAAAACCTCCATTAATCACTTCTCCCCATCCTACACCTCCACCATTGTGAATGGATACCCAGGTCGCACCTCTAAAACTATCACCAATTACATTTTGAATAGCCATATCTGCAGTATAACGAGATCCATCATAGATATTGGAAGTCTCTCGAAAAGGAGAATCTGTGCCTGATACATCATGATGATCTCTTCCTAATACGATAGGTGAATTAATTCTGCCCTCCCGAATAGCAGCGTTAAAAGCAAGGGCTATTTCTATTCGTCCTATGGCATCTGAATATAATATTCTTGATTTACTCCCAACTACAGGCAATTGATTCGAGGCATTTTTTATCCAATTAAGGTTGTCCACATATTGTGCATGACGATTGCCCGTGGATTGCTCGATTAATTTTTCAATAACCTCGGAGGCAATTTGATCAGAAAGAACAAGATCACTTAATCGTCCTGAACAACATACCCATCTGAAAGGACCAAAGCCATAATCAAAACAATAGGGACCCATAATATCCTGAACATAAGAAGGATATTTGAATTCCTTCTCAATCGTGGATTTCCAAATATCGGCATCTGCTTTACCTGCTTCTAACAAAAAAGCATTTCCGTAATCCCAGAAATACATGCCTTTATCGCTTAGTTCATTAATGGCTCTTACATGTCTTCTTAAGCTCTCTTTTACTTCTTCCATGAATTTAGCCTTATTGGAAGTGAGAAGAATTTTTGCTTCTTCAAAGGTATATCCTGCAGGACAATATCCTAGATCATCAATGTTGTGCAAGGAGGTTTGATCTGATCCAAGGTGAACTATAATATTATTAACGGACGCATACTCCCATAGTTCGACGATGTTACCATGATAAACAAGACATGCTGAATCTTCTTTAGATTGTAATTCTTGAGCTCGATCAAATATTACTTTTAACTCTTTAAAAATATTTTCATGTTGAATATATCCATCGTTTAATCTTTGATTGATGGCATCTACATCAACTTCAGCTATAATACAACATGCCTTTGTAATTACTGCTGCAATGGCCTGAGCACCTGACATTCCTCCAAGCCCAGAAGTGACAAATAATTTGCCTCGAAGATCTTTTTCTCCAAGTTTTTTCATTCTCCCAGCATTCAGTAAGGTGATTGTAGTTCCATGAACAATTCCTTGTGGCCCTATATACATAAATGATCCAGCAGTCATCTGTCCATACTGTGTTACTCCTAACGCATTGTATTTATTCCATTCCAGTTTACTGCTATAATTGGGAATCATCATTCCATTACTTACTACAACTCTTGGAGCATTCTTGTGGGATGGAAATAATCCCATTGGATGCCCTGAATATAAAACCAATGTTTGTTCATCGGTCATTTCTGAAAGATAACTCATAGTCAACCTATACTGAGCCCAGTTTTGAAAAACTGAACCATTTCCTCCATACGTAATGAGCTCTTGCGGATATTTGGCCACTAATGGATCCAAATTATTTTGAATCATAAGCATTATTGCTGCAGCCTGTATGCAATGAGCAGGGTAGGTATGGATTTCTCTTGCCTGAATGGGGTGAATGGGTAAATAGCGATACATATATATTCTACCGTATAATTCCAATTCATTTTTAAATTCTAGTATGAGGGACTCGTGTAATTTAGGAATAAAATATCTTAAAGCATTTTGAATGGCTAAAGTCTTTTCTTCATTGCTTAAGTCATCGATATTCCGTTTGGGAGCGTGAGGAAAGTTTTTATTTAATCCCTGATGTTCTGGAAGAAAAGGTGGAATACCTTCTTTAATTTCTTCTGAAAATGATAAATTATTCATTTCTTTTTTTAATGTTCAAGTGATCAAATAAACTTATGATTTTTGTCTGCTTTAAATCTAAGTTCTTCAATTTAGTGCTACAACGAACATTTATTGGTCTGTTGGGAAGCATATCTATAAAATTTGGAAAAAATTGAATGTCATTATTTTCTTCAAGGTATACAGCTTTGCAAATATGATCAGAACTTAATTGAAATTCATATCCTTGAGGAATAGATTTTATTTGTTCAATATTAAAATTAGGTTTGATCAGATTTAGATCTTTTAGTTTCGTAAAAAAAGAGATAAGTGAACTTTCATGATTCTCATAGATCCAAACAATAGAAATGGCAGAATTATGCTCATCTAATTTAAAGTTCAATTTATCTAAATCAATTGTGTAGACTCTTTTTGATTGATTGGTTTGTAACTTAATATTTAGGTTTTCCTTAAACAAAAGTTCACCTGAAAGTTTATTGATGGTTAGATTTAGAGAAGCATTAATAGGTTTAGGAATATCTGAACTTGCAAATATTTCTATGATATTACCGGATCTTCTTGTAGAAACTAACAATGGTTGATAAAGTTCTTTGGTCTTGTGTTGAAATGCTTTCCAATGGCCAAAATAATCTCTACTTGACCAACTTAATCCAGGCCAACAATCATTGAATTGCCAATAAAGCGTTCCCATACAATAAGGTTTCGCACGGCGATGAGCATTGATTGCGATACCCATTCCTTCGGCTTGGTTCAATTGATTTAAATAAATCAAGCTTTCAAAATTATTTGGTTGAGGAAGATCTCTTTGAAGATATTCTTGAATTAATTTATTGCCTCTTGGATGTTTTTGATGGGCTAACATGGATTTTGATTCCAGATTTAATTCATCCTTTGGACAGAATGACAAGATTGTTGATAAAGAAGGCAGCGATTGGAATCCTGCTTCACTCATAAATCTAGGAACTCTTTGTTCAAAAGATTCAAATTTCATTTCATCATGCCATATTCCCCAATCATGTGCATCTCCTTCTGTTTGAAATCTAGGATCTCCGCGACCGTAAAGTGGTGAAGATTCCCAATAAGAATTATTATTGCTGTAAAGCTTAACTGCAGTGGGTAGAATATTGTTAAATAAATTCTGGTAGTCACTCCATAGTCTTTCTTTCGTATCTTTTCCCAATCCAATCTGCCAACCCCATTTATGCCAGGCTTCATTGTTTTCATTGTTTCCACACCATAGTCCAATACAAGAAAACCTCGAAAGTCTTTTTAT
>JBDSHL010000401.1:0-9443 GCA_039918515.1 Saprospiraceae bacterium
AAATGAAGAAATTAAAACTAGAAATGCAAACCAAATATATATTTTATATTTGGGTGTTGCTCAGGCTGACCCTGCTCAAACTGGAGCTTATAGAATTCCAGTATATAGTAGCGATAATTCAACATACGCTTTAGTAGGGTGTAGCTTTAATATTCAAGATTTATCTATTACAGGCATTACTGGAGGGCAAATTCAAAATAACGACTATGTAAATACAAATTTAGTAAATCAAAATGGAGGAATTGATCTAGCTTGGGTATCAGAATCAAATGGAGGGCAATCAATAAATACTAATAGTCCAATTTTTTATATTAATGTTTCGAATCTTCCTTATACCGGAAGCTTCAATTTACCCACATTGAACCCAAATAGTGAATTAGGAAATACTATTATGAAATCAAATGGTGTTGAATTAGACATTGAATTTGCATTATTACCATCTGCTTTTACTAATTCAAATGAGAGTAAGATATTTGTTACTCCAATACCTACTAAAGATGCATTAAATCTACTATATTTTTCAGAAAAATCCACAATTTCTATGATAAATATATTTAACAATCGCAGTAATGAAAATAAAATTCAATCGAGATATGTTTTAAAAGGATGGAACAATTTATATTTAGATATAAATGATTACGTACCAGGAATGTATATTGTTCAAATTAATAATGGTGTGAATATAAAGACTGCAAAAATATTAAAAAACTAATTTTAATATAGAATAGGGGAACGAACTAATTAATTGCGTTTTCCTATTTACTTTTTATGAGAGTTATTATTAATTTTATTTTCTACTTTATTTTATTGATACCATGTGTACATGGTCAAGATTTTTATACTAGAAATTGGAGTGGATTTTCCTCTATTCCTTCTAATTCTTACTTTAATATCAATTCTTGTTCTAAAATAGATTCTATTAATAATCAACAAATTGGTTATGATGACATTCATGGATGGCCTGACGGGTCGATGTTAAGTTTAAATTCAATTGCATTATATAAATCTAGCATACCTTTTATTTTACAAGAGTCAAATATTATTGGAAATAATGATTTTCCGTTAGATCCAATTTATAATTTTATCCCTAACTTGCGTTGTTTTACAATGGATTATAAAGGCAATTTTTATTTCGCAGGCAATAGCCTATATAGTTATAATTTAAAGCAAAATAATGCACCAACGTTAATTAGACCAATTGATTCAATAAAATTGCTTACTGCAATAAGTTTTTATTATGACAAATTATATGCTGTTCAAAATTTTGCAAGTGGAAACTTTTTTGAAGGTTATAAATTTAACTTTGTCGAAATCTTATCCGATTCTAATTATAGAATAAAAATTCTTTTTGAGTTTGAAGTTAAGACTCCTAAAGGTGAAAGTTATATACCTTTTTATACTAATTTTTGTCTTAATACGTATACTATTAGTTGTGATTCAACTGTATTATTTTTAACAGTTAGTGGAGGATCAAAGACTTTTGAACCACTTGGAACTGAAATATTCATAGTAGATTTAATTAGTAAGAAATTAATACCTTACTGTAGCTTACCAAAACCATTTGGATTATATGGTCTAGCAAGTGCATCGGAGACAGCACATACAAAGTGCAGAATAGCACTTGATCTAGATGATAATAATTCAACAGAGACGACTAATGGTTATTATTATGTTGCCCCATGTCCATCTGATAGCTTATCTCTACATGACACTGACTTTTCACTTTATAGTATTTACTATATAGATTCACTTACTATAGAATTCATGGATACTCCAATAGACAATGATTTAGAAAAATTAATATTTCAAAGTGAACCAGAATTAAAAATAGAAGACTTTGGTTCGAAAATTGTAGCACGAAATAATGGGAATGCAAATTCTATGCATTTCAAGAGTTTGCTAAAAAATTTAAAATACATTAATACAGCCTATCCAGTGAGTTCTGGTAGTAGAAAGTTTGTATTTAAAATATACGCTGAGGGAAAAATCGAATCAGCAATGGCAGAGATTATTTTACCTGAAAGAAGGCCAGCAGGAGTTGATGATACTTTAATGATATGTTCGATAGATAAAGAATACGATTTATTTTTGGAACTGGGTTTTCCGAAAACTCCTAGTGGACATTGGCTTGAACCTACTTTAGGTGATAGTGGATGGATCAGATCTGGTCTTAACCCTGTTGGACTGTATCATTATGTTGTTAATACTAGCAGCTGCTATTCTGATACTGCAATTCTTACAGTAAAATCGTATCCTAGCATTGATATTAATTTAGGTAAGGATACAACTTTGTGCATGGAAGCAAATATTAGGTTAGTAAGTGGAATAAATGGAATTTGTCTTTGGCAAGATAGTAGTAGAGGATTTTCATTCCTTGCTAAGTCCTCAGGATGGTATTGGGCTGAATATCGAGATATTTATGGATGTAAGTATAGAGATAGCGTACATATAATTGTTTTAGATAGTCTTAGCCGTAAATTTGAAAATATTAAAATATGTATTGGCGATTCTATCAATTATAAAGGCAAAAAATACTTTTCTGGTCAAATCATTCTTGATACTGTATATTTTCAAAACATTTGTCCACAAATCATGGAGATATCTATTGAAGAAGATAGTTTAAATATAAATCTTCCAACTATACTAAACTTGGAATCAGGTCAAGAATTTATTATTCATTTTAATCTAGATAGCAGTAAAATAAAATCTATATCTTGGAGTCCTAACCTAGGAATTGTTCAAATTAACGATAGCACTTTTAATTTAAATAGTACCATATCGCAAAAATACATTTTTGTAATTACCTCTATGAGTGGATGTAATTACTATAAAAGTTTGATAGTGAGCATTTCTCAGAAGGAGAATTTATTTGCTCCAAATATTTTTTCTCCCAACCAAGATACTTACAATGACACTTGGTCAATAAATAGTTCTCCTTTAATTATTATAGAAGAATGTTCAATATATAACTACTGGGGAAATTTAATTTATTATATTTCAAATAATATTCCCAATTGGGATGGAACTTTTCAAGGGAAAATATGCTTACCAGGAGTATATGTCTATTATATAAAGTATAAAGATATTTTTGGAAATAGAAAAATAATGAAAGGAGATATAACATTAATTAGATAAAGGTTGTACTTAGATTAATATTTATAAAATGAAAAATATTTTAACGGTTCTAGTTTGTATTTTTACAGTCCAATTTTTTTGTATTGGTCAAGATGTTATAACTTATGCTGGAACAGGAAAGAGAGGATTTAGCAATGGTTTAAAGGACACTTCAACTTTTAGCTACCCTTATGGTATTTGTCTAGATCCTTTTGGGAATATATACATTTCAGACACTTATAATAATGTAATACGTAAAATTGGACCTGAAGGTATTGTAACTACATTCGCAGGTTCAGGCTTAAAAGGTTCAAATGATGGATTTGGATTGGATGCTAGCTTTAATTTCCCCAAAGGAATTTGTTCTGATTTAATAGGGAATATTTATGTCGCGGATTTTGCTAATTTTAATATTAGAAAAATAACACCATTAGGTCAAGTTAGCACTTATGCTGGTTTAACAAAGTGGGGAGGACTTGATGGAAATGTTTCTGTTGCCGGTTTTAACCTTCCAACTGGTGTCTGTAGTGATATTAATGGAAACATTTATGTCGCAGATCAATATAATAACAGAATTCGTAAAATTAGTCCTGAAAGAAATGTCTCAACTTTAGCTGGATCTAATATAGAAGGATTCAAAGATGGAAAAGGAGCTGAAGCTAGTTTTTATCGACCAACAGGAATCTGTTCAGATATCAATGGAAACATTTATGTAACAGATCAATATAATAATAGTATTCGCAAAATAAGTCCTGATGGAACTGTAATTACATTGGCTGGTACAGGTGTTCCTGGATCCATGGATGGTCCAGGAGTTACAGCGAGTTTTTTAAATCCACTTGGAATATGTATCGATAAATTAGGTAATATTTATGTTTCAGACTCAGAGAATTTTAAAGTTCGTCGAATAGATCCTAAAGGGGAGGTTACTACATTAATCGGAAATGGAATTCAAGGTTCGATTGATGGTGCAAAATCAATTGCAAGTTTTTATGGACCAAATGGAATTACTATTGATTCCATCGGAAATTTATTTGTAGTAGACGAAAATATACATAAAATCAGAAAAATCACTCTTGGTAATGTTAACACAATTAATAAAACTATAGATGTAGTATTCTCAATATACCCGAATCCTTCAAATGGATATTTTACTTTTACTTGCAACTCAAATGGAACAATTAGTATTTTAAACATTAATGGAAAATTAATATATACCAAAAAGATATCTAATGGCATTAACCAAATCTCCATGGATAATATTAGCAATGGAGCATATTTTATTCAATTTATCCAAAATGGAATAGGAATATCTATAAATTCTAAGATAATTGTAGTTAAGTAGTGGCCATAAATTCATATTCTTAAAAATTCTAGATTAGTATATTTTCTACTATAAAAATAAAACATAACAGAATTAAATATAAACTCATCAATAATTAAGAATTTATCCGTCCAACTAAGGTATCCATCCAACTAAGTTCCACTTGACATCGACTGTAAGGTGATATAGCTTTACACAAAAAAAGATGACGAAAGAGGGCTTTAAGAAATTTCAGGAAGTATATACTAATAGTAATCTTAGCATGAAGAGTAACGTATCAGGAAAGAATATGTCTGTGCCTCACTATTATTATTTGAAGAAAAAGTTTAATAACAATACATTGGAATCCCGAGGTCAATTTCTTGATATCACATCCGCACTTAACTAAAATCAAGATTTAACATAAGTGGTAGTTTTGTATCCGAATGGAATTTGAATAAAGTTTAAATACTTTTGTTTTAATCAACCAACATGTTTTCTGTCGGAGCTGTAGCTTTCTGCTTAACTCTGTTGAGATAATTCCCTTCTTTGAAGTACTCATATAATAAATGATGCAGAGAATCATAAAAATAGGAAATTTAACCTTGTGAAATAATTTATTACAAGTTACTGCCTCTTGATGATTACATAAACTACATTCCCTTCATACTTTACCTTGTCCAACATGATATTTTGCATGCTTGCCATTTATGAAATTATAGACATTACCCCCCCACTTTAGATTTTCCAAATACTTATAAAACGCATCAGAATCAGGATATCATTTGTGAAATTCAAAAATGCATCAGTGCTCAAACTTTTTTCCATATTTAATTTATAATTAGCTCTAAGTTAAACATTTATTTGGTATGTTAGATGCCTAATTCAGTATTCCTATATTAATATTTTTGAACAATACTAGACTGAATCATCTTATTTGAATGAAAAATTTGCATTATATATAATCCTGGAATCAATTGATCGCACTCAATTACTTTATTTGTTAGAGATAAAAATTTAGAGAGTACAATTCTGCCAAAAATATCAATTATTCTAACCTCAACTATTTCGTATTGTTGATTTAGCCATTCAATATTTATTATATCTGAAAATGGATTTGGATGAATTGATAATTCTTTTGATAATTTTGGATAATTGGACACATTAGTTTCTAAACTATCTGTAATTTGAAAAATAAGATACTTTTCCAATAAATTTCCAAGATCTTTTATTTCATTATTTAAAATCAATGAATCAGCATTTGTATTAATTATCATATTCAATGAATTTGAATTAATTGATACAATATCTTTTATATTTGCTTCGCTGTTCAAAATTAATTTATCTATAAAATTAGGAATAAATTCTTTAGATAGCGATCCAAAAAATACATTATACTTATTTTTTCCATTTAAATTAATATTTAAACTACTAATTCTTATTTGGTTACCTTGAGTGGTTCCAAAGAACCAAGTATTTAGATTCTTTAAAGTAGCAAGATGGGTCAAATTAGTTGCTTTATCGTCTTCAAATTGAAGCAAAGATTCGAATGTTCCAGTTTTAATGTTATGTTTTGATATAAATGCGCAATTAGTATGCTTTAAGAGGATTGTTGTATCATCAAAATTAATTTTATTATCTTCTATTGATCCAGCAACACCAATATTATTAATATCTAAAGTAGTTAATGAATAGGCAAAATCAAGTCCATAGCTGCTTATTGATTTTGACCATTCGCAGGTACCTGATTCATTAATCTTTACTAAAAAAATATCACCAGTGAAATTAGAAGTATTAGACTCTAAAGTATCTAAACAACCCACAAAATATTGACTATTAAAATACCCTGTTAGAATTATTTCCTTATCATTAAATAACGAAATAAAATATGGTTCTTCATCGCTAAGCCCTCCATAAGTTCTTACCCAATCACATGTAAGATCAATTAAATTAATTGAGAGTAAGTAAACATTTTTAGAATACCAAAGTGAATCACCAAATGTCAATTTGTTATCGAATTTTAGAATTGAACCATAATAAGCTCCAGTAATAAACAATTTATTATTATTAAGAACCATATCTTTAACTTCAAAATAATCTGAAGGTGCAATCCATCTCTTGCATTTTTTTAAATTACCTTCAAAATCAAATTCGGCAATAATAAGATCTTTTGCTTTAATATCTATATTGTTATTTATATACAAAGAATCTCCTATTTTTATTTCACCCTTTTTTAATCCAGTACAATAGTAAATAGAAACAGAAGAATTTAATACCAAGCCTTCAAAGCCTTCACCTTTGGAATTTATTATTTTTACCCAGTTTATACGTCCTTTTTTGTCAATTTTAACTAATAAAGAGCGAGCTCCAATTTTATAATAAAATGAATCTAACTCGGAATAAATTAGTGTATTATTATAATACAAACTTTTTCCTGTAAAATTCAAATAATAAATTAATTCATCAGAATTTATTTTGAGGCATTTAATGTAATTTATTTTAAGTCCAGTAAATGTTCCAACTAAATTAATTTGATGACTTTGAGCATTACACATGCTAAACGAATAAGCGAAAATGACAAATATATATTTAATGCAATTCATATGATGAAAATTATTTTTTTACAATAAGTTTTGAAAAAATATTATCCCGCTCATAAGTAGGCGTTTTTTTTTAATTCTACTAGCTTCTTTTATAAATCAATTTGCGATGCTTAATTTAAGCATTCAAGATACATACATTGTTACCACATATTATAGTCTATTTTATATCTTTTTCTTTATTGAATACTCCACAATTTTATGCCTTGCATTACAGAGCTTAGTTGCTTCTAATTGATATGTAACTTAATATTATTCGATTCCGACTTTATACTTTCGAATGTTCCTTTTTTCACTCGTTTACTTAGTAATACTAATCCTCTACTGTCATACTCCAAAAGCCACATCTGATTTCTCCCCTTGTTCGTAAATACATTTATACTTCCATGCAGAGGATTGCTCTCCATTTTAGTCTTTACAATTCCATATAAGCCATTATATCCTTTTCTTTTAAATTGCATTTGATTGAGTCTGAAGAATTGCATATTGTTCTTTGACTGAAGCCAATATCGACGAAATACAAAAATAGAAAGGAAAAAAAAATTCTAGACAAAGTAAAATATTTAAATGTATTAAGTAAATTTCTTATGAGTATAATAGATTGTGGAAATGGCATCTTAATTGATAAATTATTAAATAAAATTTAACTCAATTATATGGACAAAGATATGATATTATCAAAGAATATGCAATAGATATTTATCCTGAATTTTTTTATTTGTGGAAAACGCTTAGTTTTATAAATCCTATTAAACAATATTTATTTTCAAATAAATAAATCATCTCTTTATTTTGCAAAGAAGTCTTATCAATTATTCTAAAATAAACGCGACTAATACACTATAAATACAAATAACTCCGTAGGAGTTAAATATTTGTAGCGATGATTGAATAACCATAGTTTTTGGCGTACATTTTGCTAATTCTGCAAAAATTATGACAAAAACATTTCGAGTACAAATCAATTGAAGCAGATTGCTTCATCGAACTAATTATGGTAATGCATTTCGAAATTTAATATAAGCAAATTTTGGAGGGCAGAATGAAATGCTGCCGAATCTTATCGGACCTCCAAATTATTTGACTTATCCATTATTAAAATATTTTTGGGTAGTGTTTAAAAGGAAAATACCCTTTTTAAAGGGTCTGATGAGATATGATGCTTAGTAAATAGTGCATTTAAGGTTCGATCGTTGTAAATTATTTATTTTTTTCTATTTTTGCCACACATTCCTTGACTGGTCAATGGATAGGCCGTCTGACGGCTACATTGACCTCAAAAATTGAACTATGTTGAAACACCAAGACATTCTATGGAAGGGCATCATCGAAGATTTATGTGATGATTTTATTTTATTTTTCTTTCCTGAAGCGAGTAAAGAATTTGATATTAGCAAGGGATTTGAATTTCTGGATAAAGAATTAATTCATCTATTTCCTGAAACAGAAAATAACCCTAAGTTTGTTGATAAGTTGGTTAAACTACATCTTAAATCGGGACAAGAAAGTTGGATATTAGTACATGTGGAAGTTCAAGGGTATCATGATATCAATTTTGAACAAAGGATGTTCGTCTATTATTATCGGATATTGGAGAAAAACAATAAACCTATAACAGCACTCGCAATTTTTACGGATGAGGATAAGAATTATCATCCCAACGAATATGTGGGTGATTATTTTGGAACAAAATTGTCCTATAGATTTAATACTTACAAAATAATGGATCAGATTGAATCCGAATTGAACAAATCCCAGAATATATTCTCTCAAGTTATATTGACCGTTCTAATTTGGCTTAAGAACAAAAAAATGGGGGATGAAGTTATTTATGAAAAAAAGTTAAAAATTGCTTCGGAATTAATGAAAAGATCTTACCATAAAAATAAAGTAAGAAGTATGATGAATTTCATAAATTTGAGCTTGAATTTGAAAAAACCGGAGTTAATTAGTAACTTTTACAAAGAAATCAGTGTTTAACAGGAAATAAAGAAGTCATGGGCTTAGAAGAATTAATCAAAGTTCGCCTTAAAGAAGAAGGTCGTGAAGAAGGTCGTGAAGAAGGCATTGAGAAGGGCCGCGAAGAAGGTCGTGAAGAAGGTCGTGAAGAAGGCATGGAGAAAGGCATAGAAAAAGGCCGTGAAGCTGAACTCATTATAGCTATTAACAATATGACAAAAAAGGGCTTTTCAAATCAAGATATCATGGATATTCTAGAAATCTCAACCGATAAACTAAAATCTCTACGCAATAAAGTATAAGTTGAAAGTTCAAAGTTGAAAGTTCAAAGTATTTATTCATAGCTCATAATTCATAATTATCTTACCGCGGTCACATCAATATTATAATGATTTATTGATATAGCACAAAGCTTTCTACTGCAATTCCATTCCTTCCATTTCAATGAGTTCTAATTTTTCTTCTTT
>JBDSHL010000402.1:0-2728 GCA_039918515.1 Saprospiraceae bacterium
GACAATACTTACATTATAAGATTTTGCAGTTTCATCGACAGATAGAAAAGATGGATCAAAATAACAATAATTATTAATTTGACAAGGATCTTGAGAAACAGGTATAGTGAATACTAATCCAGAACCATATGAAATAATAATGTTACCATTTCTTGAAGATTGGGTGCTATTTTGTTTGATTGAAATCTTTACTGGTGTACTAGGTGGATTGCCATTTAATGGATTTATATCAACCCATGAAGGTTTATCAATTGTTACCCACTTTGTTGTTGATGTAAATGTACATTGAATATCAATAGCATCACATTTAGTATTTATCACTGTGCAATTTGTATTGAAATTCTCTATCAAACTATTTTGACATACATACAAATTAAATGAAGGTCCATTACTTCCGCAATAATAAGTTACATTATCACATCGAGCAGTACCTGAATTATTTGGATCCACAGTCAAATTTATATTCTTTGTGTTACTTCCTTTAGAATCATTAGTACTAATATGTATCCAGCTTGGTAGATTAGTTAACATCCATGACCCATTAGATAATATTGTTGCACTTTGCGAACTTCCATTAGGACTGAAAGTAATTGAAGGAGGATCAAATGAACAATAATTAGGTTGAGCACATCCAGATTGGGTTACAATAACCTGATTGCCCTGTAAATTATTTGGACCATATGTAAAATTAATTGTTGCAGTTCGAGACATTGAAGATGGATTAGCTCCAAATGTTCCGCAAATATCAGTATTACCATTACCAGAAAGCGGAGCAATATTAAGCCATGTTGGTGCATTTACGATCCAAGAAGTATTTGATGAAATATGAACACAAAAAGTAGATGGGTCGCATCCATTATTAATTGATATATATCTTGGATTTGCGTCAAATGTTTCCATTTGATTTGACTGTGAACTAAATTGAAAGTTATCTATATCATAGTCAGCATTAGAATGAGTCCAAAAATCGATCGCACCGAGAGAATTATTTCTATATGGAGTTGATGAAGCATCAAAAGCCCAAGAATAAGTGTAAGAATATTTAGTGGTTGGAGTAAAATAAATTTGTTTGGTATCTAGATCAAAAACTAATTTTACCGTAAACCAAGAATTACTAAGATAGGTTGTAAGATTCTGATAATAAGTACTTTGCCCTATTTGCACATATACATAACCTGAAGCATATTTTATTGTAAATGCATAATCACTATTATTAGGATCATTGCAGATAAAATTATGCAGTAAACTAAAGATTGCACATTTTCCTGATTTAACTCTAAGATCAAAAGTTAATGTATATTTTCCTGACGTTTTGTTTCCTAAATATCTTACTATATCATCAGGACCTCCATTACTATATAGAGCATAGAAATTGATATAATTACCATTAGGTGAACCGTTTTTTATCTGTACATCTTGTGGATTATTTATATAGTTATTACAGTCCCAGGTCGACCAACATATATTTCCAGATTGACGAACCTGATTAACAAAACTGCTTCCTAATGAGTATCCTTCGAATGTCTCATTAAAATTGCTAGAACAAATACTAGTCTGTGCATTTCCAATTATATTTAAACTTCCAAGAAGAAGGTAGATAAAGATTTGTTTCATAATAAAAAAAATATTTATTGACAAATAATTTGAGAAGTGGCATTAAAACTTGAATTTGAATCTTTAGGATTAGAATAAAAGTCAATTTTTTCAAAAGCAACTGCAAACTTTCCGTCTGCAATTTTTTTTACTTTTACACTACCTTGTTTTGCAATATAACCTCCTAATGCAACTATTGAATGTCCTGATTCTACCAATTGAGTCCCATTTGCAAAAGGTAATGAAATTGAATATGCTTTTTCCTGTAGGCTTTTAGAGCCAATTGAAATACTAATTATGAAAGGGCTGCTAAAAGTTTGACTACCTAAGCTAAAATCCTTCACACTATTATATTCTAATTGAACAATCAAAGCATCCAAAATACTATCATAAAAACAGGTGTCATTGTAAGATTGAATATCCGAACTGCTAAACTTGGCAGTGCTTGTGTCAATTTTTACATAACTATAGGATGGGGTATTTGGGGTAGGACTGTCTTTATGACAAGAACTTAATAAAATCGCTGTAGAAGTAAGTAGAATTAGCCATTTTTCCATATGTATCAGATTTTGGATAAAGTTAACACTTTTGGTATAACATTAATGGATATTTAGAGGAAAAACTCTTTTTGAATTTTAAGCCATGTTTATAAAGCCATTTAGCCAGAGAATAAGCATAAATCTAGGGGTTCATAAAATGCCTTATTATCAGGCTTTGTTTAAGAAGTTCTATGAGGATTCACACCCTAGTTTGTTTTCTGCTTTAGAGAAGATACTTTGCCCAATGGATATTCAAGATTTTATTTCCCAATGTTGCTAATAATCTTTATGATTCTTAACTAAAGTAAGATGATCCCAATCCAAATAAAGCAAGAGATGAGATAAAGGTAATTTTTATGGGATCTATCTTTGGAAGCTACCATTCGCAACTGTCCTTTATTGTCTAAATGATGCAATTAATTTCTTTGTGGTTATTTTCATAAATTCTTCCAAAGTATTGATTTCTACAGTTTCTTTTAATGCCACTTTTTTATTGTTTTTCCTGCCGATTATTTTAAAAGTTGTCAACTCGCAACCGTCTGGGCAAGGCTTGTAATTGAATTTATAAGTCCCTGCAATTTCATTATTTTTTACTA
>JBDSHL010000403.1:0-1840 GCA_039918515.1 Saprospiraceae bacterium
CAATCTGAATATTTCCAGGAAAATCTATATTTATTTGCTTCCAATATTAATCCTATGGCGGTGACGGAAATAAGGATCATCATCATGACTTTTATCTTTGAAAGAATATAGAAAGCATTTAAAGAAAATAAGAACAGGGAGGTGCTAATAAAAATTATAGCAGATTGGAATAGAATTTAATAATTTAGATTAATGGGAATTTGTGTTTGGTATTTGATTTCCTTTTCGGTTGAAATAGCCGGCTGTAATTTAGGTCCACCTAGTCCTGCGCTTTACCTCATTTATGAGTTCAATAGCTTTTGGTTTTCTTCCTCATTTCATTAGATGCATTTTAATGGTTAAAAATATGGTTTAAGTTAAAACACACTTTACCTTATGTTATGTTTGGTAAACTTTTCGCTGACGATTTACAATGCTACATTTTTGCCTCTGTTGAATTATTCTACTTAAATGTATAATATCAGATGATCATTCGGTTATATAAATAAATATTAACTCCTTCTTAGATGGTTTGTACTTTATTAAAATTTATATTGATGAAAATAGATATATTAGATCTTTCATAATTCAAAAATAAGCTTATCTATACAGGACGAAAGAATTCAAAATTAATATTTCTCATAATAAGAGGAGGGTCAAAACTCTCCTCTTTTATTTTATATTCCGTTATATAAAACCCACCAGCTAATTTTGAAGACATTACCAAATCAAACTATATTGATCTAATTTACAACGCGTTACTGATGTGAAATTCTTCCACTTCAGCTTTGGGAAAATATTTGCATTAAACAATTACTTTCCATAAAATAAAACATACCAGTTAAAACGAGAAACATTAGCGACTCAATCGAGTTTAAGCAAGACGCTTAAATAAACTCGCTGTTTATTCTGGAACTTAACCGAAAAAATACAAACAACTAACGAACCTTATGAAGGGTCTTTACTTGTTGATATATACCAGTCTGAATTCTTACATAATAGATTCCTGCTGGTGCCTCTCCAAGTTCGCACTCTTGTTTGTATGAACCTTCCGGCAATTCACCTTCAAAAATATTCTTAACGATTACTCCTTCATTATTAAAGACCTGAATCATAGAATAACCACCCTTAGATTCAAACTTCAAAGTCGTTTTTTCCTCAAAAGGATTCGGGTAAGCATATATTAAATTCTCGCCAGCCTTTGTATTCTGCTCGTGAGTACCTGTAGGAATACAATTATTTGTATCTAATATAGGCAGAGCTTGAAGTTTATGGAGCATCACCGATTCGAGGTCTGCATTTGGTACACAGAACCAATCCTTTAAGAAACTTGCATATACAGATCTAAAGTCATACTGCATGGCAATATTTGAATTGACGGTAGTAGCAGGGTCAATAGTTGCGTTCTTCCCTAATACTCCAGAGATGATTTTCTTTCCAAAAACAAACATTGGTTGGGCAGCACCATGATCCGTTCCGCCAGATGCATTTGATTTCACTCTTCGTCCGAATTCAGAAAAAGTCATTCCCACCACTCGGTCTTCATTTCCTTGCAACTTTATATCATCCATAAAAGCATAAATTGCTTCTGAGACTTTCTTTAATAAGGTAGCGTGGTTTCCAGTAGTTCTGTCTGTCGCAACTTGACCAGAATGGGTATCAAATCCACCAATATTCACCCAATAAATTCTTGTCTTAAGACCTCCTGATATTAATTTGGCAACGATCTTCAAAGCATCTGCAAGACTATTTCCTGTTGGATAAAGTGTAGATAAGTTTTTGCCATTTTTATCACCTAAAGCAACTGCATCTCCAAACTTATCTGTTTGCCTTTGAATTTCTCTTAAGTAAGCCATTTCCT
>JBDSHL010000404.1:0-3272 GCA_039918515.1 Saprospiraceae bacterium
AAAATATCAGAAAGAAGTATAACAACAGAAGATTTAAAATATTATTCTGGATTTAAATTGATAAATGCTTTAAATGATTCAGAATCAGCTCCATTATATCCAATTGACATCATTTCACATTCCTTCATTAAACTATGAGTAATTACGAAATTTTAATTAAAAAATTATCTTCTGCCTCCACTTGCTTAATTGTTGTATCTAAAATGCAAGAACTTGAAAAAGTACTAAGTATTTATAATAAAGGAAATAAAATATTCGCTGAAAACAAACCTCAGGAATTAGTCCTCAAATACAATGCACTACCTAAAGATATTGAATGGCATATGATTGGTCATCTTCAAAAAAATAAAGTGAAATTAATCGCCCCATTTGTTCGAATGATTCATTCCATTGATTCATTTGAATTAGCACAAACGGTGAATAAGTATGCTGAACTTAATCATAGAAAAATTGAGATTTTATTACAAATTAAGTTGTCCAAAGAAGAGAGCAAACAAGGCTTTGAATATCCTACTTTAATTGAATCACTTAAGTGCTATTCATGGGCGTCTTTGGCACATATAAGTGTGCGCGGAATAATGGGAATGGGAAGTCTAAGCGATAAAGAAGAGGTAACTCGACAAGAATTCAGACAATTGAAAAAATATTTTATTGACTTAAAAAATATGTACTTCAATAATGAAAATTTCACAGAAATCTCTATGGGAATGTCAAATGATTATCAGATTGCTCTTGAGGAAGGATCAACCATGTTAAGATTAGGTTCAATTATTTTTCAGGATAAATAACTAACCAAAATTATTGAATCCATATTTTTTCACAAAAAAAAAGCCCATTCTTATTCAGAACAGGCCTTTTAATGTTTGATATTTCGATATTACTTAACTCTAGACCATTCTGCAATGGCGTCATTATTCATTTTAACATAATCATCATTTCCATCTTCTTTAGCTAGGGACCTGGATCTTTCTGCAGTTGCTATAGCTTCTTTAACTCGTCCCAATTTGGCAAGAATTACGGACTCAATGCGCAATTTCCAATATTTGGCATCCATACTTGTTGACTTTTGTATCCATGGTAAGGCAATATTCAAATCTTTTCCATTGTCATAATAATATTTGGCTGCTTGGTAATAGTCATCTGAACTTGGGCCAGATAGGACTTTGTCAATACTCTTCATTACTACCATATCAACCTCAGTTGTAATATTCACACCTACTGCAGTATTCTCCCACATAAAATATAAGGATCCTGAATTGGATTTAATATTGTTGATATCAATAGTGAAGGTTTCTACACTCGTAGTAAGCAATTCCGGAATGGCGCTAACCCTTGCTACTATTTTAGATGAATCAAATTTATCAGGAGTTCCTCCAATATTTGTTTCGTTATAAAATAATATGTCCCATTTTTTTTCTCCAGGAATTGTATAAATTGAATAAGAACCCTTCGGAATTTCTTTTCCTTCTACCATTACCTTTTCACTAAAAGTAATCATGGTGGATTTATTCGCTCCAGTTCTCCACAATTTATTGAACGGAACTAAATCTCCAAATATCACTCTGTTTTTCATACTTGGTCTTGAATATTCAATATTAATCGTACCGAGCCCTATTTTTTGTTCAATTTTACAAAAAGGGCTAGGAGCAGGCGTAACTATCTGAGCATCAATGCTTAAACTCATGATAAGGCCTAAAATAAAGATGGTTTTTTTCATATTTTATATGTTTTTTGAAACATAACAGTCATTTTATTCAAAAAGTTATTAAAAAAAGAGAAAAAATAATATTAAACATATGTAAAAATATAGTAATATGTATTATCTTTGTATCGACTAATTTAATCAAAATAATCTATATGATCATCGCAGCAATTTGTACCGTATGTTTTTTATGTTCTTGGTTTCTAATTCAGGTAAGAACTTCTCCAGAACACGAATAACTTGTAAGTAAAGGCTAATCAGCTTAATGTCAAAGGATTGTAACAAATGCTTATGGCATGACTCAATCTATCATTTACCTTAAATTTTCTCCCCTACCTTTTTTTCTCATTCTTGAGCGCAACATTTGGCGAAGGTGGAGATGATTTTCTTAGTAACTTTATCTGCCAATGCTTATTGTTAAAACGCTCTGTTCCAATTAATAGCATAGCATCCGGATCAACTTTCACTGCCCATTGAGAGGATGTATCTTTTAATAATGACCGAAATTCTAATGTTTTGGAAGTGTAATCGTAGACATATTTCCCTTCATCTGTAGTTTTATCATAAATTCCCTTAGAATAGCTGCCATCCTCCTTAATATCTAACCAATGTCCTTGATAAATATTCTCAGTAGGGGTTTTTTCACTCAATGAAAGGGCAAAATAGAAACACCAGATACTATCCGTAATCATTGGATAAGGCTTTTGTGCTCCTGCCAACTTTATAAAATCTTCATCTGCCTTTAATAATTTAACCGAAGATCCAGATTGTGGAACTTGATTGCTTGTAACGGTATTTGAAGTTGAATTTGTAGAGTTTTTATCCTTTTTAGCAGCTTTTTGACAAGAAGAAGATAGTATAACCAAACAAAAAAGAAGGTTTAAAATCCGAATCATAATTTAATTATTGAATTGAATTACAAATAACTTAAGTTTGCCGCAATCAAATGCTAATTTGACCTTATCTTATATATTAATTAACGAATAAAAGATAATGAGTGCCATAATTCATGCTCTTAAATCTAGTCTTGACAACTTTAAAGGCAAGAGTATGCTAGTAGCCCTAAGTGGCGGACACGATTCCATGGTACTTTGTCATGCCTTATTAGAATTGAAGATTTCTTTTTCTTGTGCTCACTGCAATTATCGATTAAGAGGTGAAGAATCGGATAAAGATGCTATTTTTATTCAAGAATTTTGTGCTCATTATAAGATACCTCTGCATCTTAAAATTCAACCGATTAATGGTCTTGAAACGTCTAATATTCAAGAGAAAGCAAGGAATATAAGAAATGATTTTTTCAAGAAAATAATGAAAGACAATTCCTATGATTATCTGTTGGTTGCGCATCATGCTGAAGACAGAATAGAAAGTTTTCTTATAAACCTCATAAGAGGTTCAGGACTTAATGGATTGGGTACAATGCCTGCCTATAATCAGTCAATCATTAGGCCATTTATTCATCTTTCAAAAAGTGATCTTAATTCCTTTGCAGAAGAAAGAAAAATTCAATGGCGAGAAGATTCTAGTAATTCGGAGGACAAATACGTTCGAAATATTCTACGGCATA
>JBDSHL010000405.1:0-9685 GCA_039918515.1 Saprospiraceae bacterium
ACTTTAACTGCATAATTACCTGAAAGCAAAGCATTTTTCCTTTCATACCAGAATCCTGAAAGTTTCTTAAGAATTTCAATTTTCTTAGATTCTTCAGTGGAATTCTTAAGTTCTAATTTATATTGTTCCAATTCAGCTTTCTGATTGGCTTCAAGTTCGTTTTCTGCTTTGAGATCACTGAATTCCACATCAGTGGTCTCTTTATTCTTATTGGAGATAGGACTTGATTTTGTTTTTATGTCATTTGAAACAATTTCAAAACCAAAGTACAAAATGCATCCTAAGGCAAGAAACAACAAGGCTATTTTGCCTGGATGATTAACCATCTTATTCTTCTATCTCATCATCCTCATATTCCCCACCTTCTGGTTCTTTACCTAATTTTACGTGATCTACGAAAATTTTAGCGGGTTTGAACGAAGGAATGTAATGTTCTGGAATTTCGATCGCTAGATTCTTTTTTATGTGTCTTCCAATCTTTCTAGCTCTTTTTTTAACTACAAAGGAGCCAAAACCTCTAATAAAAACGTTCTCGCCATTAGCTAAAGATGACTTAACTTCTTTAAAGAACATTTCTAGGGATACCAATACGTCTACTTTTGGTACTCCGGATTTATCTGCAATTAGAGCTACGAGGTCCGCTTTTCTCATTTACTTGATTTTTAGTCAGTTATGAATTAATCTTGCCTTAAAGGCGTGCAAATTTCGCAAAAAATGTCGGATCACAAAACTTTTCTCTCTTTTATTTATAAATAAATTTTCTATGTCTTTCAAAATCAAGCAAATATGTAAGAAATATGCCGAAAATCCTCAAAATTAAAAATTGAATATTAATATTAGACTTTACTGCGAAGAATCGGCTTATATGATAGGCTAAACAATTGATTTCAATGATTATGAACCTATATTCATTAGCATAAGCCTATAAGGCCAAAGGCCATACTTATATTAGCTTAATCCGTATATGTTGGTTTTTCAAGTCTTTTTAAAAGCATCAATTCTAAGCTATTCTCTCTATTTATTATTGTTACCTTAGCCCAAAATTTAAGAAATGGTGTATTCGATGACTGGTTATGGCCAGATCAAAAGTCAGTTTGGAGATAAGGATATTACAGTTGAGATTCGCTGTCTTAATTCTAAGGTTAACGACTTTAGACTTAAATTTCCTGCTGCATATCGCCAAAAGGAATTGGATATCCGAAAAATTCTAAACGATACAGTGGTCCGAGGAAAACTAGATATCAGCATTGACATCCAAAGTCCTGGAGTGCAAGATGAGCTTTTATTGAATACAACACTTTTCCACTCTTTTTATAGACAAATTAAAGATTTACAACTAGATCTTGGTCATTCGGATATCCTAAATGCGATTCTCAAATTTCCAAATGTTATTGAATCAAATGAAAACATTCTTCCAGAGGATGAATTCATTTTTGTAACTAATTTACTCGAAGAGGCTATTGAAAAATTAAATGATTTTCGAATTATTGAAGGATCTGTCATTCAGACGGATATGCAGTTACGCGTCAACAATATTATTAAATTTTTAAAAGAAATAGAAAAATACGAAAAAGAAAGAATAGTTCATCTCAAAGAAAGAATAATAAAATCCTTAGAATCGAATTTTGGAAATGAAAATATTGATAAAAACAGATTCGAACAGGAATTATTATACTACATTGAAAGATTAGACATCACAGAAGAAAAAGTTCGCCTAAAACAACATTGTGATTATTTCACCGATGAGCTAAATGCAAAAGTTCAATCCAAATCTAAAAAACTTAATTTTATCACTCAAGAGATCGGAAGAGAAATCAACACCCTTGGAGCCAAATCTCAACATCATCAGATGCAGAAACTAGTTGTCGATATGAAAGATGAATTAGAAAAAATTAAAGAACAATTAGCCAATATTCTTTAATGCAGACCAAAGGTAAAATTATAATTTTTACTGCACCTTCTGGAAGTGGCAAAACCACGCTTGCCAAATATGCTTTAAGTATCTTCCCTGAATTGTCTTTTTCTATTTCAGCGACTACCCGCAAGCCACGACCGAATGAACTTGAAGGAAGAGATTATTATTATGTGAGTCAGGATCAATTTACTTCGTTGATTAATGATCATAAATTATTTGAATACCAGGAAGTCTATACCAATCAATATTATGGGACGCTTAATTCTGAGTTAGAACGAATCTGGAATTCAAATAAAGTCGCCTTATTCGATATTGATGTGAAAGGAGCCTATAGAATTGAGCAAATGAAGCAAAAAAATGTTCTTACGATTTATATAAAGACTTCATCATTGGATGTATTGCGTGCAAGATTAGTTAACAGAGCTTCCGATTCTGAAGAATCTATTGAGCAAAGAATTGATCGCGCTTCCAAAGAACTCGAATATTCCAAATACTTTGATTACGTCATAACTAATGATCGACTAGAACTTGCAAAAAAAATGGTTGAACTTCTTATTTCAGACTTTCTCGAACAAAAGTTGGATTAATTTATTCCTTCTTGGGTTCACATTATAAATTTGCACACAAACTTGCAATTCCCGTTTTGTAGGATGTGAATCATGTAACTTTTTCCTAACATTATGTAACGCTCATTATATTTAAGGGCAGACATTTGCGGTACAGCTTTTTAACAAACCATATGGTACAGGTTCAAACCAAAAAAATATCAGACCAAAACATTCTTTCCATGATTGCCGAAAACAATCTTGAAGCATGGGGTCATCTCTACGATAAATATGCTCCTGCCATGTTTGTTATTATCTGTAATCTCACAGATGACAGAACACTTGCCGAAGAAATTTTCAAAGAAACTTTTCTCCAACTAAAAGAAAAACAAATTCTTTCAAATGTCAACTACTCACTATGTTTTTGTTTGTTAAGGCACACACACCTTTCGGCAAGGCAACAATTAAAAGAACGGGGTAGAACATGCTCAAGTAGTCCCTTTGAGGAATCCTCGCTTATAAACATGTTATGCTCTCAAGACCTTTCTTTTAAACAAGCAGCATCAAATTTTAATATCACCGAAGAAGAAGCCAAAATAAAGCTTCGCCTTGAATTTTTAGAACTCCGTTCACAAAACAAGGAAGAAAAACCGTCCCTAGGTAAACAAGAATTTAAAGAAGAATACGCTTACAATTTCAATTCAAAGAATCAAAATAATTGATTCTACAATTTCAAAAAATCAGAATAAAATGAATTCCACAAAAACAAAATTCATTATTGTTCCTAGTAAAACCCAACAAGCAATTGATGAATATAAGCATTTATAACATGGGTGATTAGTCAAAGTGCAACAAAAATATAAAAAAAAATCCGTTAAGAGTTGCCATTGATACATTAATTACTATGTTGCAAATCTTAAGGACACAACAAGTAATGTCAATGTATTTGCACTCACTCTTGCTTATTATCTGTTCTTCGGACTAAAGTTTGTGCTTAAAATCGCCACAGAGTAAAGTCCGAAACGGTTATCATCATTCCGCATCAAAGTTGGATCAAAATAATTTCAAATTCGCTCTTAAAAGTTTAGTTAATTCTAAGAACGAATTTGAAAGCTACTATTTAATTTGTCTGCATTGGGTCACTACCAAAATTGGCATGAACCATCTTCCATTTGCCGTTTTGCTTTGCATAGACACGAGTTGATTTTGCCTTGAATGGTTTCAGTTCTCCATCTTTACTTTTGTTAATACCTGCAAAATTGTAGGTAAGTATGGCGACATCTCCATAAACCTGCACTTTGGGATTGAGCATTTCAGCAGCTACTCTACGACCTGGGGCTTTACCTGCAGGTTCTGCAAGACTCATCGTTACAGTTTTACCGTCTACACGGGTAGAATAATCACCATTAAATTCTGTGTAATCATCTGCAACATTTTTATAAATCTCCTCAACATTACTGGGGTCGGCTGCTTGAGTTGCCCACTGTGCCTTAACCATCCCCATAATTTCATTGGCGACTTGCTGATTGGAGTTCATCTGTGCATAAATAGTCGACGGTTGAATAGCTATGCCCATCAGCATAACAAATGCTAAAATAACATTTTTCATATTGTTGTTGTCAGTGATTATAGTGCTGACTCCGCACTTTTTTTGATTGCTTACTCTAATTGGTTTTCAGCGTCCCCATTTTTTTTATTTATTCAAAGTCAATTTCTTGTAATCCGTTTGAGTTGCTGTTTCGCTCAAAAATGACATTCAACTTTGTTCATTGAGTTTAATAATTATTTTACATCTCTTCCAAAAAATATTTCGGGTTCGCTTATTACACCTGATTCTTGCATCATTTTTTTCTTCGCTTCGCTGGTCAATAATGCTTTTACTTTAGCTATATCCGAAATTTTAAATACCAAGTACAACATACTTGGATCATCGATGCCCCTCCTTCTTATCTTGGGCAATGTCATTTATGGCATTTTCCAACAAACCGTTCGTCTTTGTATAGAATTCGAACTTTGCCCTTTGTCCAATTGACCAAAAGGCTAGCAGAAGAAAGAAGTGACAAAGAATTATTCTACTCATGTGCAAAAAGCCATAAGATATAGTAATTTAGGGAACGCATCAAGTTCCATGAATTCTCTTGACTGAAAGTTTTTAACTCCTTAACCAAATGAGGAAAACCCAAAGTTAATGATAATTGTATTCTTATAAATACTATTCTGTAAGTAATACATAATCCTTTAACATTTTTTGTCGAACTCCTTCCAACCTTAGAAATAAAGCCTAAGAGCACAAATCTGTGAATTATATAATTTTTAGACCTATTTGTACAACAATCCTGTGAGAGTTTACATGACCTTTGCGTCATAGCTTTGCGTTAAGCTTTAATCACATTTAAACAAAAAATATATTATATGAAAAATTATCTTCTTACAGTGTCCGCTTTTTTAATCCTTATTTGTTCAGTCCAAGCTCAACATATTAATCTGGGAATTAAAGGTGGATTAAATGGTTATACCATTCAAGGAAAAAGCAACACCAGTTATGATCCTAGATTCAGTTTTAACCTTGGTTTACTTGGTCATATTCATCTTCGTAAGCAACTGGCCCTTCAACCTGAAATTGTATTTTCTGGACAGGGTGCCCGATACACAGTCGCTGGAACTACCTTGCATAGTAATTTGAATTATGTCAATATTCCCTTACTTTTTCAATACATGTTTGATAATGGTTTTAGGATTGAGGGAGGTCCCCAAATAGGATTTTTGGCAAGTGCCAAATCCGTAAATGGTAGTACCAAAACAGATGTAAAGTCTAGTTTCAAAAATGCAGAAATTGGTCTAGCTGTTGGTTTAAGCTATGTTAAACCATCTACTGGATTTGGATTTGACATTCGATACAATCAAGGACTAACAGATATAGCTTCAAACAATACAATCAAAGCATACAACGCTGGAATACAGCTGGGCCTATTCTATCTCTTTCACCACAGATCATAAAAAACCTATTTAAGATAGATTGGTAGATGTGTAGTTGTCAGATTTCTTTAGATAATATTTGAGAGAGCGCCCTAAACTTTGCTGTCAACATTTTTGAAAGTTGATGGAATGCATATTTTAAGATTGTCTTAACTGCTTAAGAAGAAATACAATTATAGCAAGCATTACGTATGACTTTGAAGTTTGTTTGTTCTTGAGATATGTCCAAAAGATTGAATGCAAAACATGAGATGAAAAATGAAATGTAAGTTTCTTAGTCTAGAAGTCAATCGTCTCAAGATTGTTTGAATCAACTAACTCTTTTATTTTTTTCATATCGTTGTTTGCAGTTTTCACTTGCATGATGAAATGTAAAATGCAAGTGCATTGTCTATGCATCTATATATGGCTCTAAAAAGTGTTTGAAATATGGTAAAGTCGGCTGAATAAATTTCCTTATTTGTCCACAAATTTGTCAACGTTGCTTTCTATTACAGATATTGCGAAAATTGAATTGTTAAGGTGTTAAGGCAACAAAGTTGCCCCTTTAAGGATTAAGCTGTTATGTAAAAAGTGTTTTCTGCTCATAGTATAATTGGTTGAATAGTTAAGCAGTCAAAAAAAAATTGTGGGACTGCCTTAGTCCATAAGCACACACTTCCAGCTTTTCAAAAAGTTTCATATGTTGATGTAATTAACTCACACATGTTGAATGAACAAGAAATTTTATTAACCTACATTTCAATTTTCATAGTAAGCCATTTACCGGATTTAATAATCCATCTAATACTTTCTAATAGATTGTGGCTTCCATTTACCATATGATAAAAACAAAAATTATTTTCAAGCGAATTGCATCTTGCAATGTGCGTGAGATAACCCAATTTACAATAATTATGTTCCACAATACTTTTATTTTTTAGGTAATGTCGATTAGATTTAATTATTAACTTGCATATTATAATAGGTCAAGTTTTCAGATTTAAGTGTTTATAATTGGTAACTATTCAGCAATCGAATGTTTTTGTCTTTAATTTTGCTAAAATGGCAAAAATTCATGCCAAAAACAAGCTTGTTCACCGTTAAAAAAGATGGATTACATCCATCTCTAAAAATATTATACTCTTATGGAGTATTTTTTAATACATGACTGAATAGTTACTAAAATTGAGCTATTTAAAGTAATAATAAAATTTCTTTTAAAGTCGCGATTTTAGAATTGTTGTCCGACAATTTAAAAGTTTGTAGTAGTGAATATGTGTTTCCCTAATATGTTCTTTACATTCGTAGTTATTGTCTTGTGTGTTGTTTGTCCAAGTTGCGATAAGTGTAAATTTAAAGTGTCCATTTGAAACTCAAATCGATGCTATTTTTAATTAAGGATCATTTTGTAATAAGCATGAATTTGTATTCGCTATATGAAAATTATCCAAGTTCTTTGTGCAAGTTGTCTACAAGCATAAAATATCAAATGGCATTTTAATTTTCAAATAATACCGACGAGAATTATAAAATAGTCCAATGAATAATTTAGAATTGCAAATTCTATCGGTATGCTGACGATGCTGACGATGGATATCAGCATGCTGATTGCAAGCATCAGCATAAATGTCAGCATGCTAAGCTTGCAAACAACTAATGCCAGCATGGTGATCGAAGCATCAGCATTAAACTTATAAACATTGGACTAACTATAATTTCACATTGGTATAAAATATTATTTTCTAAAGATTTTTGTACTCTTAAATAACTATTACATCTGACTTATGTGTTAAATAAATGTTATTTTTTTTGGACGTAATTTATGTAATTATTAGAACAAGTTGTATAACTTAAACCATATAATCGGTCTCAACTTTGCGGTGTGGAATGTTTCACAAATAATTTCCTTTAACAGGAAAAAAAATAAAATTATGAATATGAATAAGCAGATTGTAGCCTTTCTAACATTATTTGGAATTCTAATTATTGGATGCCTCAAAGATGAATTCAAAGAGTTCATTGGAAAATGTCCAATTGTTATTTCAACAATTCCAGCGAATAATGCAGTAGATGTACCCCTAAATCAGGTCATCTCAGTTACATTTAACGAAAAGATGAATCCTTTAACAATAAACAATGCATCATTAACAATAAATGGTGACTCGAGCGTTAATGGAAAAATTACCTATTCGGGCAATACGGCCTATTTTACACCGGATCAGATGCTTACCAGTAATAAATTGTATACAGGTAGAGTAACTACTGCGGTTAAAGATTCAATAGGCAATGCCTTACAAGCCGATTACGTTTGGACCTTTACTACTGGTACTCAAGTTGTCCCTCTTGTGGTTAGCACAGATCCTGCTAATAATGAAGTCAATGTTATACTTAATAAAGTAATAAGTGCAACATTTAATCTAAGTATGAATCCATCAACGATCAATACTTCTAGTTTCAAAATCAGCGATGGCTTTAACTTAATTCCAGGTATAGTCACTTATAATGGTAAAACTGCTTACTTTAAGCCATCCAACAACTTAAAATCAAATACAGTATACACGGGTATCATTACTACTGGTGCTACATCTTTGTCAGGAAAAACATTGCAAAATGATTATGTATGGACATTTACCACCTTAGGCGTTGTTGCGCCATTTATCATTTCTACTGACCCTGCAAATAATGAAACTAATGTGCCTTTAAGTAAAATAATTACTGCAACATTTAGTGTTCCCATGGATCCAAGCACAATTAATTCCGCAACTTTTAGAATAAAACAAGGCGTTAATACGATCAATGGAACAGTTACCTTGAATGGAGCCATTGCTTCATTTGCTCCTACATCTCCTCTTAATCCTAACACTAATTACACAGCAACGATTTCAGCTCTCGTAAAAGATTTATCAGGTACAAACTTAGCGCAAGATTATACTTGGGTCTTCAGCACAGGTCAAACTATCGCACCAATAGTTATATCAACGAGTCCAACAAACAATGAAATTAATGTACTGCTTAACAAGGTAGTTACTGCAACATTTAGTGTTGCGATGGATCCACTCACTATTAATACGACCAGCTTCACTTTGAGAACAGGATCAACAATCATTCCGGGAGTAGTAACTTATTCTGGAACTGTAGCCTCATTTACACCTTCTGTTCAATTAAGTCCGAATACTACATATACTGGAATAATATTGGCGACTGTGAAAAGTTTAGCCGGGATAAACATGGCTAGTGATTATATTTGGTCATTTACAACTGTTGCAACAGTCGTTGCACCAACAGTTATTTCAACAGATCCAGTAAATAATGAAACCAATGTCTCATTGAATAAAATAATCAAAGCTAGTTTTAGTATGCCTATGGACCCAAACACTATTAACACCAGCAGCTTTATCTTAAGACAAGGATCAAATTCCATAAGTGGTATAGTTACTTATAGTGGAATTACTGCTACATTTACTCCTATTACTCCTCTCTTAGCTAATACTTTATATACAGCTACAATTACTACTGCTGCAAAGAATTTGGCAGGTATTTCGCTTGAAAATAATTACGTTTGGTCATTTACGACCGGAGCTGTTCTAGCCCCTTTCGTCGTTTCGACCGATCCACCAAATAATGCAACTAATGTAAGTCTGAATAAAACTGTACTTGCAGTGTTCAATATGCCAATGGATCCTACAACTATTAATTCTTCAAGTTACACGATTAAGCAAGGATCAACTACTATACCTGGGACCATAAGCTACAGTGGATTAACAGCTAGCTTTACTCCTACAAGTAATTTCACTAGCAATACACTTTATACCGCTACACTAACAACAGCAGTTAAAAATTTAGCTGGTGTTTCTCTAAGCAGCAATTATGTTTGGTCATTTACTACCTTAACTGTTCCGATGGTTGTTTCTACGGATCCAGTTAATAATGCGACTGGTGTAAAAACCAATAAAGTGATTTCCGCAGATTTTAATATGACAATGGATCCTTTAACAATTAATGCGACAACGTTTTTATTGAAACAAGGTTCAAATGCAATTACGGGTACCATAAGCTATTCAGGGGTTACAGCAAAATTTACACCCAATGCTTTATTAATGACCAATACAGTTTACACTGCAACCTTGACTACTGGGGTTAAAAACCTAAATGGCGTACCGTTAAGTAATGATTATATCTGGAGCTTTACAACAAGTGCGACAATAAATCCACCATTTGTAAGTCTTGGAACTGCTGAACAATTTGGTATATTAGCTGGTGTAGGTAT
>JBDSHL010000406.1:0-2716 GCA_039918515.1 Saprospiraceae bacterium
AATTATGGTGCAAAATGTTTATTCGAAATCCTTCTTGAAATTCAATATTCATGCATTTATTCATAAATACTTTTATCAAATCTTTAGAAACTCTTTGAATTCCTGAATCAACCAAAGTAATTTTATAATTATCGCCAGCTAAAGGTAATTCCTGAGGAATAATTTGAATATCTGTTCCTTCTAATACCACCGCTTTATCCAGATATGAAATTAATGGATCCAGACCAGAGCTTGATCCATGAAAATAAGATTCCATTTCAGATAAAATTAATTTTAATAATTCTAAATCTTCTTCTTGAAAGTGGCAATAACAATCATAAATACCCGCACATAAAGCACCACTACTTCCAACACCATAACCAATTGGAATATTAGAATCAAAAAACAATCCCGAATTTAAATTGCTTTGAAATTCCTTAAAATTTAAATTCTTTGATAACCTCTCATTGGATTTAATAAAACTTATAAATCCATCAAAGTCCAAGTTAACACCTGAATCCCAGTTCCAGAATCCATAATATTCGCGGTTTGGGATTGCTAAAGCCCTTCCGTGTAACAAAACTGCATATTCTCCAATTAGTAAAATCTTGGAATGGTATTTTCTATCAGAAATTAGCATTTGAACTATGATTAGCCTTAATGAAGTAATAATTTAAAATCATTATTTTTAGGTTAGCAGACAATAATATTTAGACTAATCTAAATTTAACATTGCTATTATAATTTTTCACTATATTTGAAGCAAAAATACACAAATGGGTCTTATCGATATTAAAGTTCCATCAATTGGCGAATCTGTAACTGAAGTTACCCTTGCCAAATGGTTGGTTAAGGATGGAGATATTGTCAAATTAGACCAAACACTTTGTGAATTTGAGTCTGATAAAGCAACTTTTGAACTTCCTTCTGAAATTTCAGGAAGAATCAAACTACTTGCCAAAGAAAAAGATGACTTATCCGTAGGAGCAGTAGTAGCTCAAATCGATAGCTCTTTTTCGCCGAATGAAGCACCAACAGAATTAAAAATTGTTAAACGTATTGTTTCAGAACCATCCAATAAAAAAATAATAACTGAAGAGAATGAACCTAAAACTTTCCCTACTACTATTCCAACAAGCATCAATCCTCCAATAATTGAAAAGCTAATCATTTCTGAAGAAAGAGGTGATAGAATTGAAAAGATGTCTAGAATGAGACGCACCATTTCCAAAAGATTGGTTTCAGCCAAGAATGAAACCGCCATGCTAACCACTTTCAACGAGTTGGATCTATCTGCAATTAACGAATTGCGCAAAGGCTACAATGAACAATTTCTTAATAAATATGGAATTAAGTTAGGATATATGTCATTGTTTGCAAAAGCCTGTTCAAGAATCCTATTAGAAATGCCAGATGTCAATGCATTTGTTGACCAAGAAGATATTATTTATCATAACTATGTTGATATTTCAATTGCTATTTCAACTCCAAATGGTTTGGTGGTTCCACCATTAAAGAATGTACAAGAATTAAAATTACACGAGATTGAATTAAAAATTAAATCTCTTGCTGAAAAAGCACGTGAAGGCAAATTAAGTATGCAAGAAATGACCGGCGGGACATTTACAATAACTAATGGAGGAATATTTGGATCTTTAATGAGCACACCCATAATTAATGAACCTCAATCCGCTATTCTTGGTATGCATGCCATTAAAGATCGACCGGTGGCAATTAATGGAAAAGTTGAAATTCGTCCAATGATGTATCTCGCATTGTCTTACGATCACAGGATCATTGATGGAAGTACTTCGGTTACATTTTTAGTTCGAGTAAAAGAATTATTAGAAGAACCAATTAGACTATTATTAGAATCTTAATTTTAAAAAATGAATCTACAAGAATTTTTTAATTACGTACATGATCATCCAAGTTATGGCTTGTATTATTACTTGGGAATTCCAGCACTTATATTTATTATATCATGGATCAGCGAACCCGAAAGTTACAAGGAACCTTGGATTTACCTTTATTCTATTTTAGTCTACGCAGTGTGTATTCCAGGAATCTTTGCCGTAACTTTGAATATTTATTTCTTCTTCTGGGAACGTCGAAGTATAATGGATGCCGAATTAATGATTCAGTTTTTACCTATTCTTTCAATGATAGCAAGCTTACTCATCATTAGACGCTACGTTAGTTTTGATGATATTCCTGGATTTGACAAATTAAGTGGTCTAATAATGATCATTGCTAGCATACTTACAATGATGTGGGTTCTTGATCGCACCCAAATTTTTGCATTCGCTTATATGCCCATTTCATTTGTACTTGCAATTATTGTTGGTGGAATCATACTTGTAAGATTTGCATTTAAAAAAATTATTACTTAATTAATGTCGTGATTTAATAATTGATTTTTTCACAATGAATTATAGAATCATTTATCAGCATATAACCAAATTAATACTATTAGCTGTTCTATTTTTTAGTTTCAATTTAGATACTTTCGCTTCTTCAATTAAAATTCCTTTCAAATATGTCCAGTCATTTATAATTCTTGACATTAAGTTGGAAAATATTATTCCACTGAAATTAATATTTGATACCGGAGCGGAGTATAATTTACTTTTTAATAGAACTTATACTGATCTCATTAAAGACGCTTATTTAAGAGAAGTAAAGATTATGGGATCCGATTTGAGTGTAGAAATTCCCGCGCTATTAACCCAAAGCT
>JBDSHL010000407.1:0-2005 GCA_039918515.1 Saprospiraceae bacterium
TTTGCAGACTTGGGTAAACTGGGTTTATTTTTATGATAAAGACAATGGCATTGCAGTTGGTGACCCTGATTCTAATTTAAATTTTGAAATTTACAAAACAAGTGATGGTGGAACAACTTGGACTCAAGTTCCAGCTGGTTCTATACCCATTGCTTATGATCAGGAGGTAGGTTCACCAGCTGATTTTGCTGTAAGCGGTGACAACATATGGTTTACTACTGATTTTGGAAGAGTATATCATTCCAAAGATAAAGGTTTATCATGGGAAGTATTTGATTTTAATTTACAATTATCAGAATTCTTATGGGGAATTGTTGTTGATCAAAACAATAATTTGTACATGACAACCAATGATATAACGGGCATATTTAGAATCTACAAAAGAACGCCCTTTGCTTCTAATTGGGTAGAAATAACACCCTTAAATAATATGGAAAGAGTTACTGGACTTTGCAATATTCCATCAAGTGATTTTCTTATTTTAAATTCTTATACTAATTTCGATGATGATAATACTTTTTCGACAAGGCTTAGTTTAGATCAAGGAAAAACGTGGAAAGAAATATCCCGTGGTGACAGAGCAGGATTTGTGAATTTCTCTTCTAACAAAGTTGGCTATTCCAGTCAGGTTCCTAAATCATATTCAGAACCATCAAAAGTTGCTTTTAGATACAAAGGACCTATTATTAGTATGCTTAAGGACCTTGTTCAAAATAATCTTACGATCGAATTAAGTCCTAATCCTGTTTCAGATATGGCTACCATCTCTTGGAAGTCTGAATTAAATTCCGCAGTAAACATTGATATAGTCAACGCTGAAGGCAAACTAATTACTTCTGAGAAGATCGCTTTCAATAACAATCAATCTATTACAAAAAATCTTGCAGGACTTACGAAGGGTCAATATTCATTAATAATCTCTGATAAGAATAAAATTCTTGGCGTGAAAGAATTTATTAAGAAATAAAACCAAAGGAATTATCCTCATTAAACAAATTTAGGTTTTAATTAGATGGTGTATGAATAGGTCATTAAATATTATTGTTACCGTACTTTTCATTGCGACTTCTTGTACAAACAATGATAACACTTCAACCAATCCTTCTATACAACTCATTGGATTGAGTAAACAATCCATGCTTCAAGGCGATCTTAATCAGGATTCCCTATTAATTCAAATCTCCTTTAAGGACGGTGACGGCGATCTCGGTTGGGGATCTAGTGATTCACGTAAAGATATTTTTGTAATTGACAAAAGAATAAATCTCATTTCAGATCAATTTAAAATTCCGGACATTCCCAATTCGAATGGGAAGCCAATAGAAGGAGAGCTTCTGGTAAGATTATTCACAACTTGTTGTTTGTTTCCTAACAATATTCCCCCATGCTCTGCCCCTCCTCAATACCCATTTGATACCATAAATTATGAAATTTATATTAAGGACAGAGCTGGGAATGAAAGCAATCATATAGTTACTGAATCTGTACAATTGCGATGCAATTAAAATAGTTGTTTTTCTAATCGATAGAAAATTTCAATTTAATACTATGATACATCTTAAATTTTTTAGAATTATTTTTTTTCTGGTATCCTTTATTTCCGTTAGTTCTTGTATCTCACAAGAACGTATAGATACATTAATTCTAAACAATTCTGATACTACTATAATTCAGGAATATAATCGGAAGAGCAAATTATCGACAGAATTTCTTTATAAAGGAAATGATTTAATACTTATAAAAAGCTGGTATTACACAAAAAAATATTATGGGTATGTCATCGAAACCAATGATGAAAATATCAATTCGCCAATTTTACTTTACCAATATTTTAAAAATGGACAATTAATGATTATAGGGAGTTATATCAATAAAAAACCTGCGGGAAAATACAAAACATTTTATGAAACTGGCCAAAAACAATGCGATTGTAATTATTTAGATGGACTACTTGAAGATCAACAAAAAAAATATTATTTAAATGGACAACTCTCTGAAATTTCCT
>JBDSHL010000408.1:0-2350 GCA_039918515.1 Saprospiraceae bacterium
AGTTTATATATAGAGAATTTTCAAATGATCTAAGTCTAGAATGGAAGTTTTATCAAGAAATGCAATTTGCACCTTCTAGTTCAAATAAGTTGAAAATTTATTTAGCAATGGATGATCCAAATCCAACTTCTTATAGGGGTTATTTTATAGAGATAGGAGAGAATGGAAACAGTGATAATTGGAAGCTTAACGCGCAGTTAAATTCTAAAATAATTCTTCTAGGACAAGGAGAATTAAGTAGACTTGCTTCAGATCCAGCAAAATCAAATTTCAATTGTTCAAGAAAAAATGATAGCATTTGGATCATAAAAGTTGATTACAATGGCGGAACTAATTTTTCTGAAATAACTGAAATCAAGGATAGTTTTAAGTTATTTACAACTAAAAGTTATTTTGGGATACAATGCATTTTTACTACTACAAGAGCAGATAAATTCATCTTCGACGATATATCGGTTGCAACTCCTATCATTGATATTAATAGTCCAAATATTATAAATGTACAGATTTTAGATGATAAAAGCATTTTGGTAAATTTTGATGAAGAAGTAGATACTAATTCTGTTAAAGATGTTCTTAATTTTTCGGAGTCAAAGTTAGGTAACCCAATATCTGTAAATATAATTTCAAATCAAACAATAGAGTTGAAATTTACGCAATCAATGACCTTAAATAGTGATTATACACTTGGATATAAAAACTTAAGTGACCCAATAGGCAATAAAGTAAATCCAGAGAAATTCTTTTCATTTCAAGCAAAATTCAAGAACTACCCAAAGCCCAATGACCTAATAATAAATGAATTCATGGCTGATCCAGATCCGGTAGTTTCTCTTCCAAATGCTGAATTTATTGAAATTTACAATAGTACTTCAAATAGTATTGATCTTGAAGGAATAAAAATTTCTGACGGCAATAGCATTTCCGCTTCTATAAAATCTGTTGTAATTGGAGCTGGAGATTTTCTACTTCTATGTGCAACAAAAGATACTACGAGCTTTCGAATATATGGCAATACTCTTGGAATAAGTAGTATGCCAACTTTAAATAATGAAGGTGATGATATTATTATTTATGATAGAAATAATAATATCATAAATAAAATTTCTTATTCATCTGATTGGTATAATGACGAGACTAAGAAAAATGGTGGGTATAGCATAGAATTGCAGAAGCCGCAGAAGCAATGTCTTTCAAAAAATGCGTGGGGAGCGAGCTTAGATCCAACTGGAGGAACACCCGGCAGAATAAATTCATTTATTGATAATGAGCAGGATAAACTAGCGCCTACATTGATTTCAGTAATACCAATAAGTGAATGGGAAATTTCCTTAAGATTTGATGAAGCATTAGATGAATTAATTATGCGAAGTATCAGTAATTATTCAATAAGTTCAAATATTAGTCTGGCAAGTGCAGATTTAATTGAACCAGACAAATCAGAAATTATCTTATTGTTAAACAATCCTTTACAAAAAGGAATTTCCTACACCCTTTCCATCGAAGTAATGAAGGATTGTCAAGGGAATGAAAGTAAGAATGGAGTATATAAGTTCGAGATTCCATCAGAAGTAAATATTGGAGATATTTTATTTAATGAATTATTATTTAATCCTGTTTCCGGAGGTGTTGACTTTATTGAATTTTATAATTCTTCCAATAAGTTATTGACAACAGATAATTTATACCTTAATAATAGCTCAAAGGATAGTAAATGGATTAAAATAAATCAAATGCAGTTGTTGGATAAGAATACCTATATAGTATTCACTAGTGATTCCAAAAATATCCTTGACCATTATTCTGTTCATGATAGTTTAAGAATATTTAATACGACAATCCCATCATTAGATGATGACAAAGGTTTTGTGAAATTATCGAGATATTGGAATGGAATATATATTGTAATCGATAGTATTCAATATAATCAAGATTGGCACAATCCATTGTTGCCAGATAAATCAGGAGTATCCTTAGAAAAAATTAACCCTACATTTAGTTCCAATGTTAAGCGAAACTGGACTTCGGCTTCTAAATTTAAGTATTATGGAACACCGGGATTAAAAAACAGTCAAGTAATTGATAGTTCAAATACTAAGAATAAAGATTTGCCTTTTAGCTTAAGTTCTGAAGTAATTAGTCCCAATTCAGACAACTACAGAGATGAATTAATTATTCATCTTAATCTTGATAAACCAGGTTATAAAGTCAATATCAAAATCTATGATTTATCAGGTTATGAGATTAAATTAATCAGTCAAGATATCATTGGAACAGATGATTTCATTGTATGGAGAGGAGAGAATAATAATGATGAACTTGTTTCTAGTGAAAATTATATTCTATTTAT
>JBDSHL010000409.1:0-1846 GCA_039918515.1 Saprospiraceae bacterium
GGACTTATGAGAAAATAAATCGACTAAAGACATACTGATTTAATTGTACTAAATTTATGAATAGATGCTAATTTCATTTATCTAAAATAATTCCAAATTTAAACTAGGGTTCAAATAACTTATTCAACGAAATAAATTTCTATTCCAGGAAAGTGATACTCTCCCAATTTTTGTCTGGATTATTTATTCGATAACAATGGTTGAAAATTAATTCAAAGATGTTGGTGAATAAACATTTTGCAATGATTCTGTCTATCCATGTATTTGACATGGTTTTTGCAAAAATATCGATAATGTATTCCAAATAATAACTCTTTAAAGCTAATAATATGGAATCAAGAATTTACATAAGAAAATAACTAACTCAGTTTAAGAATTATCCATCAAGCAATTCATGCGACAAAACCTATATTTACCATTACTCTAATTTCAAAAGTCAATGGTAATCTATCTAATATTTTAAAATTAAATAATGCAGCATTAGAAAATTGTGCCTTTGATAAAAACGAAAATAAATATGGAATATGTTTGAATTATCTTACTTCAACTCAAGACATTACTCCTTCTTCAAAAATTACCTTTAGTCCCAACCCCAACAATGGACAGTTTAGAATTATCAATTCTAGCCAGGATGATTGGAACAAAATAGAATTTATTGATCAAACAGGAAAAATTGCTAAAACTATTATGGGTCAATCTAATGCTCTTGGAAATATTGAACTTCAACTTCAGATTAATTCAGGAGTCTATTATGCAAAAATATACTGGAATAAGAAAGTAGAAATTAAGAAGATTATTGTATTATGAATAATCAATGCACTTTATGCTTAAATCAAATAAATAAGAGTTATACCAATGTGAAATTATAGTTAGTCCAATGCTTTTCGGTATAATACCGATAGAATTTGCAATTTTAAATTATTTATTGGACTATTTTATAATTCTCGTCGGTATTGTAAATCGTTTCTAATTTTTCTTGAGATATCATAGCTACGTCTTGAATAAATTATTTGTTTCTTCTTTGCTTCCTTTGCGGTAATTCCTTAGAGATCTTAGCAGTTTTTTTTAGCTTTCTTCAAATTTAAATCTTTATAAATTTAATAATTACCTGTGGTTGAGACTTGTTAAATAATAATTTAAGGACATATACGCCTTGAGCTAATTCAGATATCTTTAATTCGCTTCCTGTTTTATTTGCCTTTTCAATTAATTCTCCCGTAATGGTATACAATGAATATTCGAATTGTTTCTCCATAATATCATTGCTTCCAGAATTCATTATTCTAATATAATCTGAAGCAGGATTGGGTGCGACTGTATATCCATTATTTTTTGAAAGATTCTTATTATTTAAATGAAAATTTCGGTAGAACAATGTAATAGTATATTTTTGACCAGAAAGATTTTCGATAAGCATATTGTCATTCACTCCACTTAAATTCAATATATCATGAAGATATCCATCAATCTTTGATTTAAAGTGCAAGGTACATAGTTCCTTATCTTGCTTGCCCATAAAAGGACTATTAAGTGGCAAACTATCAGATTGAATCCAAGTAACACATACTTTGCTATTTGCATTATGCAATTGACTTTGGCCTATAAAGTTATTAATGGTATTACTTGTAAATAGAGAACCAGCGTGAATTGAACTGTTTTCAACTATAGACAATTGAATTCCATCCAGATTAATATCTCTATCTAACAATAGTGGAATATCATATTCTTGATCTGCTACAATTCTTATGTCATTCGCAATGAGGTTTAATTGAAAACACGAATCTGGATTTAGTTCATCGTTAAAACTAAAATTAAGATCCCCTTTCTTACCCATAAAATAAAGATA
>JBDSHL010000410.1:0-3708 GCA_039918515.1 Saprospiraceae bacterium
TTGGTTCAGATATACCTTTAGTTATGGCAACCAGATTACTTTTTTTATTTAAATTAATAAATGCAATTACAGTAGCTATTCCAATTCCAATGCCGACCACTACGGATTTAATTTGCATAAGGTTAAATATTAAATTAATAAGTATCTATACAATTTTTAAATGCCAAGCTTTTGCAATTTCAGCAAAAAGATCAGGTTTCAAGCTTGCTCCACCAACCAAAGCTCCATCTATATTGATTTGAGCAGCTAATTCTTGGGCATTGGTAGCATTTACACTTCCTCCATACAAAATTCTTGTAGACTCTGCTGCCTTCAATGAAAATTTATCTCTCAACCATTGTCTGATAAATAAATGCATTTCATCAGCTTGCTGCGGACTTGCATTCAGACCAGTTCCAATAGCCCAAATGGGTTCATAAGCTATAACAATCTGTAGACTGTTCAACTCTTCCATTTTTCCAAGATCATTTTCTAACTGAGATTGAACAAATTCAAATGCCTTTCCTAATTCTCTAAGTTCCATTGATTCACCACAACAATAGACAACTTTTAATCCAGCATTTATGCAAACATCAATCTTCTTCCGTATTAATGCATTTTCACTTTCATACTCAGCCCTTCTTTCACTATGTCCAACAATTATGTATTCAACACCAAGGTCTTTCAACATTGCTACAGAAACACCTCCAGTATGAGCTCCCATTGGAGAAGAATGGACATCCTGAGCACCCAAAGAAAAATTACCCCCATACAGAGGTTTAAGAAAGGCAAGATGGGTAAAAGGTGGTGCGACTACAATATCAACATTCAGATCTTTTGTCAATGAATTTATGTGATCTGCGAGATGAAACGCCTCAGAAGGCAATACATTCATCTTCCAATTAGCTGCAATTAATGGCTTGCGAATTCTCATGATTAAATTTCAAAAGTACATTCTTTTCATTACTTTACAATATTCCTGGTACTATTCATTGAATCAATCTTAGATGCAACAAATAAGACTTAAGTTCCAATAAATACGCAAATTGCCTTCTAAATCATAACTTTGCCTTGTTCAAACTATTTATGAAATTCGGCTATTCACCCAACATCATTCGTACCTTCACCCCATTACCTGAACCAAGGTTATGGTTTCAAAACATTGATAGTCAATCAATTACATATTTTGGTAGTACCAATTGGACTGAAAGTTATTGGAAAGGGTTGATTTATCCTTTAAAAACTAAAAGCTCTGATTTTCTTTATCACTATAGCCGCTTTTTTGATTCAATTGAACTTAATACTACCTTCTACAGAATACCCTCTAGTGAACAAGTTATCAAATGGAAGAATTCAACTCCAGAAGGTTTTATATTTTGTCCAAAGATTCCTGCTTCTATATCAAGAAGTAAATTGTTAGGTCTCAATAGTCAGATCTGGCACGATTTTGCCGAATCTATGAGTTTTTTTGAAGATCAATTAGGGCCTTGTTTTATGCAACTCCCTGAATACTTTGACACTTCAAGAATTTGCCAACTTCAAGAATTGATGGAATCGAATCAGATTATATCACCCTTGATGATAGAATTAAGACATCAGTCTTGGTTTATAAATACAAGCACCATCAATGAACTCTGTATTCAATTATCTCAAAAGCAATCCGGCTTAGTTATTACAGATACTGCAGGACGACAGGATGTAATACATATGAATATTACCTGTCCGTATCTATTCATACGTTTTGTATCCAATGGAATTCCCGAATACGATGAACTAAGATTGATGAACTGGTGTTCCACTCTGGAAAAACTTAAAGATAAAGGTCTCAAACAAATTCACTTTATTTTCCATCATCCTAATCCTCATCAAATGATAGCTTGCGTCAAGAATATGAAAAAACACCATAATGTTAACTAACTAATGGAAGAAATCAAAACAAGATCCGAATATGATTATATTGATCGAGACCTCAGTTGGTTAAGTTTTAATTATAGAGTCTTACAAGAAGCCAAGGATCCGACCGTAAGATTAATGGAACGAATTAAATTTTTTGCAATATATTCTTCGAATCTTGGAGAATTCTTCAGAATTCGTGTAGCACATCACAAGAATATTGAAAAACTTGGTAAAAAAACAAAAAGTGAATTAGATTATGATCCAAAAAAATTATTAAAGACACTCTACTCTATTGTCAACAAACAATTAACTGAATTCAATGATTTGTTTGACAAAGAAATAATTCCACAACTTGCAAAGGAAAATATTTTTATATATTCTCACAGAGAATTATCTAAATTGCAACAAGTTTTTTTAGATACTTTTTTCAAAGAAAATCTATTGCCATTTGTTCAGCCTGTTCTACTTGTAGGAAATAGAGTTAAACCTTTCCTGAACAATTCAGAACTATATCTAACCATTATCCTTAAGGCAAAGGATGATACCAGTAATGAGCAACAATATGCCATTGTAAAAATTCCATCAGATCACCTCCCGCGATTTATTACACTACCAAGTCCCGATGAATCACATCATGTCATTCTCTTAGATGAAATAGTGCGATATTCTCTCAAATGGCTTTTTCCAGGTTATCATGTAATTCATTCTTACTCTATCAAAATTACAAGAGACGCGGAACTTTATATTGAAGATGAATTTAGTGGAGATCTATTAGACAAAATAAAAAAGGGATTACTCAATAGGCATATCGGCCCTGCATCAAGATTAGTCTATGATGAAGCCATGCCTAAGGAAATGCTTCATTATTTTTTAAGGTTATTAGAATTCAAAAAAACCGATTTAACTCCTGAAGGTCGTTACCATAATAATTTTGATTTTTTCCAATTTCCAGATTTTAAATTAAAACATTTAAAAAATAAGTTATTAAAACCATTAGTCTACTTACCACTTTCTCAAAAAAATGGTCTTTTCAATGCAATCCTTTCTGAAGATCATTTAATTCAATTTCCGTATCACGAATATGAATCGGTAATCCAATTCTTTGAAGAAGCAGCAAATGATCCAGAGGTTACTTCTATTAAGATAACAATTTACCGAATCGCCAAAAAATCTCGAATTATTGATGCATTGATCAAAGCGGCTTCACATGGAAAAAATGTATTTGTATTTATCGAAGTAAAAGCCAGATTCGATGAAGAAGCGAATCTGCGATGGGGAGACGAAATGCAAAAAGGAAAAATTAATGTGCGATATAGTTTTCCTGGTTTGAAAGTCCATGCAAAATGTGCTTTAATTACAAAAAAAAGCAATAAAGAAATTATTCAATTATGCTACTTAAGTTCAGGAAACTTCCATGAACAAACTGCCAAATCTTATACAGATCTTGGACTATTCACAGCTGACGAACGCTTAACATCTGAAGCCTCAAGATTATTTTCTTTCCTTGAAAATTCCAAATTGCCTACCCAGAATTTTACCCATCTTCTAGTTGGACAGTTCAATATGAATGATGACCTTATGACATTAATTAAATATGAAAAAGAGCAAGCACTAGCTGGTAAAAATGCTAGAATAATGATTAAAATTAATGGCTTACAAGATCCACAGATGATTGATCTTTTATATGAAGCTGGTCTTGCCGGAGTAAAAATTGATCTGATTGTCCGAGGCATTTGCTGCCTGATTCCAGGCAAGCCTGAATTAAGTGATAATATTAATGGCATTTCAATTGTTGATAGATTTCTCGAACACAGCAGAGTATATTATTTTTAC
>JBDSHL010000411.1:0-3640 GCA_039918515.1 Saprospiraceae bacterium
GGAAGAATACTCGTTTCGTAATCTGTTCTTGATCTAGAGAAAATTTGATCTCCAACGGCAAATCCTTCTTGATAAGCACCAGTGCCAGTTTTCTTTGGTGGTTTTCTAGGGCATTTAACTGGAGATAAAACATCTATATATTTCAACTTGGTTGCTGAGTTGGTACCATTGCCATTTTTAACCGAAAGCTTTACGGTGTATTTACCAGCTTTTTCAAAAGAGATAATAGGTTCTTTCGAAGAAGAAGTGGATGGTAATCCTGATTCAAATTGCCAGTTCCATTCTATAACATCAACAGAAGATCTGTCTCTGAATTGAACTTTGAAAGGTGCACAACCTCTAAAGGTATCAACAGTGAAATTAACTTTAGGAATCAAGTACACTGCAACAAGTTTTTCCATGGTATCAATGCCACATTCATTTTCTGTAATGAGTTGAACTTTAAATTCCCCTTCAACACCATAATTGTGACTTGGAGTCACTTGAGTGCTTGATTTTCCATCGCCAAAGTCCCAATAGTAAGTATTAGCATCTTTACTTAAATTAGTGAAGCTTGAAACGAAACCTACAACACTATTCTTGAAATCAGAACTTGGTCCTTCCTGAACGGTTATGAATTGAGATTGCGTCACAGAATCGGATTCAAGTGTGCTTCTTGCAACAAGTTTTACATCGAATTTTCCAACATTGTTATAGGTAACAATCGGATTTTTGTCTGTGCTGGTTGAAGGAATTCCTCCAGCGAATGTCCATTCGAAGAATTTGGCAGTTGCGGTTGAAGTGTTTTGAAATTGCACAGTGAAAGGGATGCAACCTTTGGGATTTGAAACGGAGAATCCTGCAATGGGTTTGGCTCCAATGGTTATAGTCTTTTTAACAACAGTGCTTCCGCAACCATTGGTTGATGTATATTTCACCTCATATCTTCCATCTTTGTAGTCATGTACTGGGCCGAATTGTGTGCTGGTAGTACCATCTCCAAATTCCCAATAATGTGATTTAGAATATAAGCTTGAATTATTGAAAGTGACTGTTGATCCATTAATTACAGGATCAAATTGAGCAAGAGGTAAGCTATCTATAGTGATATATTTATCCTTCGTAACAGAAGTAGAATATTTAGAACTATTCACTGCAAGTTTTACTAAGTAAGTGCCTGGTCTTGTGTATTTAACAATTGGGTTTTTTGTTGCAGCACCTGTAGGAGTTCCTCCGGGAAAGCTCCAAGTCCATGCAATTACATTGGATGAAGACTGATCAAAGAATTTGATGGTAGTTGGTGCACAACCCGCTATGGTATCTGAATAGAAATCTGCAACCGGATAAACATAAATACCAACTTTGGTTTTAACACAGGTTTCACCACAAGCATTACATACACATAATTGAACATCAAAATTTCCTTCCTTAGTATATGTCTTGGTAACATATTCTCCTTCTTCAGTTGTTCCATCATGGAATTTCCATTTAAAAGTTTCGCCTCTGATTGCAGATCCGAAGAATTCTGCTTCATAACCGTTGACATTGCCATAATTTATAACCACATTTGCTGGCTTATCCGTAGTGCTAATATATTTTAATTTTTCAACTGAGGTAGTACATTTTGGATTCATAATTTCCAACTCAACATCCCAAACGCCAACTGAATTATAAGTTATCTTTGGGTTCTTAGCGGTAGATGTAGCAGGTGTTCCTCCTGGGAATTTCCATTTATAAGTAGTAGCATTAATCGACATATCATTGAATTGCACAACGAGAGGAATACAACCATTATCTGGAAATCCTTCAAATTCAGCGACGGGAATATCTCCACCACTGCAATCACCAAGACAAGCGTTAATCCTGAATGTCCAATCGGATATTGCCCATTGTGAAGCACCTGACCACATAAAAGATCCATTCACAATTGGAGACATTATGGTAGGACCGACAGCGTCATGTACACAATTCCAGTTGTGTCCTAACTCATGAGATTGCAATTGTCTACAAATGTTATTGTCTTGAGTGTATTCGCTGCAAATATTAAAAGGGGTTAATACACAAGTACCTGGAAGATAGGCAACTCCAACTGCACCTGAAGTATATTTTACAGTCCAATTGGTTGCTACATCAAATCCTCCTTGAAATATCGAGAAGCCGACACTATTAAATTTAGTTAATTGAGCAAATATATCGTTTATACCTAACCAAGGGTCTCTTAAAGAATCTTCAGAAATAAAAACAGAAGAAATTCCATAAATATAATCTGCTAATAACCGTCCGCCGAACCAATCGCCCTGCACTAAGTTTAATATATTGGTCATTCTCGCTTCTGCCCGAACGGGATCTTTTTTGTAGAAACTATAATAAGCGAAATCACAACAAAGTGCTATGTCCACTTCATAGCAAAATCGATTTCTATTTTTGGCGAGTTCATGGTCTTTCTCATGTTCTTTTTTGAATTTGCTAACTTCATCCGCACCACAGCTTACATTTTTATTAGAGATAATACTTTTTGAATTGTATAGGATAAAGTGATTGGGATTTGGGTCATTGAATTCCACTGGAACTTGTTCTAATGTGTATGTTTCGCCATTTTCACGAAACATAAGACTCATATAATTTTTCGCAAATGTTGCTGCAGCTTCCTGCCCAGCAAAATTAGCATCATAACCTCGAAAATTCTCAATAGTTGGATCAGGTGATCTATCAATTATGCCATTCGCTGTACTTGCTCTAACCTGACAGTTCTTAGTATAAACATTGAATTTATACAACTGGAGCCTGTGAACTTTACCTGCCAGAATTAAGTCTACTTCAACAGCTGATCTTGGAGCGTTCCTAAATTGCATTCTGATGTCTTCTACATCAATGTCATAGTTTTCTACTGAAGTGAATTTTACTGAATAATTAGGGTTAAAAGGCATGGCATCAGACTGAATTACGATATCCTGAGCTTTCAACTTGAAAAGATTCAATATTAGAAATAGCAATATAAAATTTTTCATATGTTAGAAATTATTAATATTTAAGATAGGTATAAAGCGCTAAGATACTAAATAGTTTAAAAATCATTAGCTCGTAGGAACTTCACTTACCTGCCTTGTAGGATAACGAATCCTCTAACTTTTATTTTGAAATTATGTTATAATATAAACATTACAATGGTTACAATAAAAAAAGCCGCGAAATATTTCACGGCTTTTCTAAAAAAAATTAATATTTTATTTGTTATCTGTTAATCACAATTTTTATAACCTCATTATAATCCTCGTGGTCAATTTTTAAGAAATAAGTTCCAACTGTATACTTGCTGACATCTATTTTTTCAGTATTAGATTTTACAGTTCCTTTTATCAGCATATTACCAGTAAGATTAATTAAAGTATACTTTGTGCCAATTCTCGCTTGAATGAATAATTCATCAGTTGCCGGATTGGGAAGTATGCTAGTTTCATATTCTGTTCGTGATCTGGAGAAAATTTGATCGTCAACACTAAACCCTTCTTCATAAGCACTTGTACCTGTCTTTTTAGGAGGTTTTCTTGGGCATTTAACAGGTGATATAACTTCAATATATTTCAATTTGGTTGCAGAGTTGGTTCCATTGGTATTTTTGACAGAAAGCTTAATGGTATATTTACCGGCTTTATCAAATGTA